>JBBQRJ010000066.1:0-15127 GCA_038214955.1 Aggregatilineales bacterium
AATCATGTTCAAGTCGGATCAATCGTCGCCCTTAATCATTAGAATCTGGATCGGGGACTTCTAACCCATGTTCAAGCTGTTTAGACGGCAAGAAGTCGTTCCCGCCAGCGACGAACCCAAAGCCGTGATCGATGTACGCGAGATCACCAAACATTACAAGATGGGCGACATCGAAGTTCAAGCCCTACGCGGCGTGGACTTGAAAATTATCGAGGGGGAATGCGTCTCGATCATGGGACCGTCGGGGAGCGGCAAAAGTACACTCATGAACATTCTCGGCGCACTCGATCAACCCACATCGGGCGAGTATTTCCTTGATGGGGTAAACGTCAGCCGTTTGAGCGAAAACGAGTTGGCGCGTATACGCAACAAGAAGATCGGCTTTGTGTTCCAGAGTTTTAATTTGCTCAAACGGACTTCGGCGCTTCGACAGGTTGAGTTACCCTTGATGTATGCGGGTGTGAGCGGGCGTCAGAAGAAAGCGAAAGCCGCGCTTGAAGCTGTGGGTTTAGGCAGTCGGATCGATCACCTGCCGAGCGAGCTTTCAGGCGGGCAGCAGCAGCGTGTGGCAATTGCGCGGGCGCTTGTCAACGAACCCGCCATGATCCTTGCAGACGAGCCAACAGGCAACCTTGACTCGCGTTCTGGCACAGAAGTCATGCAGATTTTCAGCGGCTCAATCGTGAGCAGGGGATCACCATCGTGTTTGTCACCCACGACCCCTGGATTGCGCGGCATACCAACCGCGTGATCATGCTGCGTGATGGGCGCATCATCGCAGATCGAGCCGTCAAAGAACCGCTGATCGCGGGCGAGTCCGAACGCCCCTCGCTGGCAGACGAAATGGAAGAAATTCTGCAAGCTGCTTACTACGGTGGGCAAAAAGAGGAATATAACTAGTGAGTAATCCCATGCACACATCGTTTTTGTTGATCTCCATCCTTGAATTCGGGGAGGGGTCAGGGATGGGATTATGAATATTGGCGAGAGCATCCGTATTGCTATTGATGGCTTGCTGACGAACCGGATGCGTGCCATGCTGACTGCCTTAGGCATTATCATCGGCGTGGGTGCGGTGATCGGGTTGGTCAGTTTGGGGCGCGGCGTGGAGAATTTCATCGCGGCGGAGTTTCAAGGGCTTGGCTCTAACCTGTTGTTCGTGTTTTCGTCTGCTCCCGCGAACGGAACGCGCACGACCATACAACCGCTCTCTACCATTGAAGCAGAAGACTTAGACGACCCAACCATTGCCCCAAGCATCCGGCAAATCGCAATGGAGTATATTGTCCCTGCCGTCGTAGTGGGCGAGTCCGTAGGGGTGCAAATTGCCGTGAGCGGAGTCACGCCGAATTGGGATGATGTTCGCAGTTGGACGACGGACAGAGGCGCGTTTATCAGCGCGGAAGATGTTGACAATACGGCACGAGTCGCGGTATTGGGGACAACCGTCGTTGCAGCGATTTATGGTGACAAAGCATTCGATCCCGTTGGGCGCACGGTTCGTATTAACGAGCGCGTGTTCACCGTGATCGGAGTCATGAAAGAGCAGGGCGGGGGGATCGGCGCGTTAGGCGATCAGAACGAGGTCGTTTTCATCCCGATCACGACAGCACAAACCCGCCTAGACCGTGTGCGTACCCGTGATGGCGGCTATCAGGTCGATGTGCTGCACATTCAAGCCATATCTGACGACAGCATGGATCAAGCCGTGCTGGAGATCGAGTCTTACCTTGATCAAGCGCACGAAATCACCTTTCAGGGCGAGCAAGACTACAGCATCATCAGTCAGGCTGAACTGCTGACTTCGCTAGGGTCGATCACGGGTATTTTGACGCTGTTCCTCAGCTTGATCGCGGGCGTGTCGCTGTTGGTCGGCGGAATCGGAATCATGAACATTATGCTGGTTTCAGTGACCGAACGCACCCGCGAGATCGGTTTGCGGAAGGCAGTCGGGGCGCGGGGCGGCGACATCATGATGCAGTTCTTGATCGAAAGCATCATCCTGTCAGTGATCGGTGGGGCGCTTGGGGTGCTGCTTGGTTGGGTGCTTACATTGATTGCGGGGCGGGTGGTGCCGACTCTCACATTAAGCGTCACAACCGACGCGGTGGTGCTGGCGACAGTGGTCAGTACTTTGATCGGCGTGTTTTTCGGCTTGTACCCCGCCAGTCGCGCCGCCCGAATGCGTCCCATTGACGCACTGCGATTTGAGTGACTCTTATGGTCTTTGAAAACTTTCGTATCGCGCTTCTCGGTTTGACGGCAAATAAACTACGCTCCGTGTTGACCATGTTGGGGATCACCATCGGGGTCGCCGCCGTGATCGTCCTTGTCTCGTTGGGGCAAGCCGTAGAAACCTTTGTGCGAAACCAGTTTTTAGGCTTGGGGACAAATCTCATCCTCGTGTCCCCGCGTGAAGCCACGCTGACCGATATGCGAAGCGGTACGGCGAATATGGTGCTTACTATGCGCGATTATGAGGCGCTGAGTGATATTTCGCGTGTGCCGGATGCGCTCAATGTGATGCCACAAATGAATTTCAACCGCCCCGTATCGGTTGAGGGACGGCAGGCGAATGGGCGTTTACGCGGGGTTACAGAAGCATTTGTCCCTATGCGTAACCGTGATGTGGTTGCAGGGCGCTTCCTCGAACGAGAAGATATTGAGGGTCAGGCGCGGGTTGCGGTCATCGGTTTGACCGTCGCAGAGCGATTTTTCCCTGATACCTACCCGATTGGACAGAATATCCGTATCAGTGATGTAACTTTTCGCGTGATTGGGGTGATGCAACGAGCGGGCGGCACAGGTTTCGGCGGTGACGAAAACGACCTCATCTGGATTCCGATCTCGACGGCACAAAGCCGCCTGAATACGGGGCGCGATGGCAGTGGTCAAAAGCGCGTGACTAGCATCCTTGTGCAAGCGCGTGACGCGGAAAGTGTTGACCTCGTGGCGAGCCAAGTTCGCCAAACCTTACGCGAGGCGCGAAACATCAGCTTTCGAGATGAAGATACGTTCCAGATTTTTACGCAGACCGATTTGCTAGAATCGGTAGGGCAGATCACGGGTCTGCTGACGATCTTTTTGGGTATCATCGCCGGAATTTCGCTGCTGGTGGGTGGTATCGGCATCATGAATATCATGCTGGTGACGGTGACAGAACGCACGCGAGAGATCGGTTTGCGTAAAGCGGTAGGGGCGCAGAAGCGAGACATTTTGCTGCAATTCCTCACCGAAGCAACGGTGCTGTCTATGGTCGGCGGCGCGATAGGGATAGGGATCGCGTTCGCGGGGTCGCTGGCGGTCTCGCTGCTGTCTGCCGATCTGTCGGTGACGATTCAGCTATCGAGCATACTGCTTGCGACGATGATCTCCATAGGAATAGGGGTGTTTTTTGGCATCTATCCAGCGAACCGTGCAGCGGCGCTCAACCCTATTGATGCCCTGCGCTATGAATAAGCGTTGTCCTTCTCGTGTAACAATGCTACAATGTGGCTTAAGAATATCCCCGCATTGAGTGTTCCAAAGGCTGCGGCATGTCGGCAAAATTAAACGGAAAAGAACAAAGTACAGACGCGCTGCTAAGCTCTGTTCATGACAGTATGCTCGATGGAATGGGGCAGCTTGCCGATTACTTCGGCTTTAGTAAAGTTATGGGGCAGTTGTACGGCGCGTTACTGTTGAGCGATAAACCTCTCTGTCTCGATGATCTGGTCGAACGGTTGGATATTTCTAAAGCCAACGCCAGTATGAACATGCGTACTCTCGAAAATATGGGGATGGTGCGTCAAGTTTGGGTACGCGGCACCGGCGGACGCCGTAAATTCTACGAAGCGGAAACCGACTTTTGGGCGATTCTCACCAATATCCTCAAAGGGCGGGAAATGCGCGACGTAGATCGCGCGCTGGCAGTGATGAACGACAATATTCAACGGCTGCAAACCGCTATGCCAGTGATGGCAGAGGGCGATCAACAGTTGGCAGAACTGTATGTACAACGTATCGCGCAAATGCAGGGTTTATTTCAATTCGCGCAGTTGATGATCGTGACTATTCTGGCAAAAGTGGCAGAAGGCGAAGGCGACGAGATCGTCAAAGAACTGACCGGGAATTTGCCCTTGTAGCGACTCATCGCCTTGACTATAATGCAGTTTCCTGAGGGGGAATGGCGGAATTGGCAGACGCGCATGACTTAGGATCATGTCTCTTACGAGGTGAGGGTTCGAGTCCCTCTTTCCCCATCAAATATCCATATTTCCCTCGCGTCTTTCGTGTTGCTTTCCATTGTGGAATGATCCGGCTTTTTCCCGTATAATAAGAACATCGGTTTGATAGTTCGCCTACAAGGAAGGGAATGTCCCGCCTCAGACTGATTCTATTTTTGACATTTGCACTCACCCTCACGCTTGCTGGTTGTTTTGCCAGCAGCCCTGAACTCACACCCGTTCCAATAACCGTACCAGTCTTCGATGATCCGCCGGGGGGCGATGCTCCCGCACACGCCTTGAGTATTCAGTCATTGCGTGACAGCACCTATGAGGGCAGCGATTTCCTTGTTGAGCAAACCCTCGAAACAGGCAGCAATTACAATCGCTACATCGTTTCGTATTTGTCCGAGGGGCTGAAAATCTATGCGCTGATGACAATCCCTTGGGGTGAACGTCCACCAACAGGTTTTCCCGTTGTCATCTTCAATCACGGCTATATCCCGCCCAACGAATATCGCACCACTGAACGCTATATCGCTTATGTCGATGCGTTTGCCCGCAACGGCTACATGGTGATCAAGTCGGATTATCGCGGACATGGCAGTTCAGAGGGTCCAGCAGCGTCTGCTTATGGCAGTCCTGCTTATGTGATCGATGTGCTAAACGCGCTGGCGTCAGCGCGGCGTCACCCCGACGCCGATCCGAATCGGATTGGCATGTGGGGACATTCGATGGGGGGCTATATCACCATACGGGCTATGGTTGCACAGCAGGACATAAAAGCCGGAGTCATCTGGGCAGGGGTGGTCGATTCGTATACGGACATGCTGACGAGTTGGTTTCGGCGCGGCGGGTGGACTGAGAGCATGTTTTCTGCCTATGGCTCTCCCGAAGAAAATCCGGCGTTCTGGAACTCGATTTCTGCGAACAGCTACCTAGATGAATTGTCGGGTCCTGTGCAAATTCATCACGGAACGGGCGACACCACTGTAGCGTATCAAATGTCCACCCGCCTTGATCAACAAATTCGTGATGCGGGTGGTACATCGGAATTGTTCTTGTACGATGGTGATGATCACAACATTGCAACCCATCGTGACAATGCGCTGCTGGTGTCGGTAGCGTTCTTTCATGTCTATGTAAGGGGCGTAGTTTCACCCTAAAACAGTTGCTTACGAATCTCCCCTGTTTTAAGGGTTAGTCTATTGTACAATTAACGCAATATTGACCTGAGTTTGTTGAACTGGTGCTGTAACGCAACAGAGAATTATATAGGTGGACTGCAATGCTGTGTCCCTCGTCTTCACATATAATTCTCTAACACTCAACTGCTATAATGGCGAGTAATCGCTTCTGCGAAGGATAGTCTCTTGAACATACAAACCGAACGTCTGGAAGATCATACCGCTCGTATCACCGTCGAACTTGATGGTGAACGTCTCGACCAAGCTAAGAAGCAAGCAGGGCAAGAAATCTCTAAGAAAGTCAACATCCCCGGTTTTCGGAAGGGTAAAGCCCCTTATAGGATGCTTGTAAATTACGTGGGTGAAGCAGCAATCCTTGAAGAAGCGGTTGAACTGTTGAGCAACGACATTTACAAAGAAGCACTCCCTCAAACGGACATTGATCCGTATGGACCCGGGTCGCTGGTTGATTTCAAACCAGAACCGCCATCGTTCATCTATGTTGTGCCGCTGCAACCGAGCGTTGACCTGAAAGATTACTCTGAACTTCGCCTCGAATACGCGCCGCCAACGGTAGATGACCACGATGTCAACATGTCGCTGCGTAATCTGCAAGAGGAACAGGCAGTCGTCGAGCCGAGCTTTCAGCCAGCCGTGATGAGCAATCGCGTCACGCTTGACATTCACTCTCACATTATAGGAGAGGGTGAGCATAAGCATGAACACGCCGAAGGCGAAGAGGGCGAAGAAGAAGCCGACAGTCACGATCATGAGCAGGGCGAACCCTTCATGCACGAACATGATGCAATGTTCATCCTTGATGCCGATGGCGAACCCGTTCCCGGTTTCAATGATGCGCTCATTGGTGCAGTTGACGGCGAAACGCGCATGTTTGAACTGGCGGTTCCCGAAGACGAAGACAAGTACGGCGATGCGTCGGGCAAAAAGGTTCACTTCACGATTACCGTGAAGAAAATCGAAGTTCTCACATTACCAGAACTGACGGATGATTTTGCCGCCCGCGTTACGAAAGACGAGGAAAAACAGCTTTCGCTGCTCGAACTCCGTATTCGTATGCGTGAAAATCTCGAAAAATCGTCGTCAGATCAATACCGTGAGGATTTCTTGCGCCGTGCAATTGATGCGTTGGTCGAAAAAGCAGAAATTGGCTTCCCCGAAGCAGTGGTGGCGGATCAAGTCGAGGACTTTTTGCGAGACCTTGATCAACGACTGCGGCGTCAGGGCATGACGCTCAAAGACTATATGTCAATTTACAAGAAATCGACGGATGATCTCTACAACGATTATCGCCCCAATGCGGTTCAGACGGTCAAACGTTCGCTTGTTTTGCGACAGTTGGTAAGTTCTGAGGCGTTACTGGTGTCCGATGAGAGTGTCAATGCAGAGATTGACCGTGTGCTAGGGCGTTTCGAGTTGGATAAACAAGAAGACATTCGTAAGATGTTTGACGCCCCGCAAATGCGTGACAGCGTGCGTAATGACCTCCTGCGTGATCAGGTGATTGACCGCATCGTTGCTATTGCAAAAGGCGAAAAGTCTGCATTAGCGCCACTACCTACCCCGGAAGCGGGAAGCACTACAACCACTGAACCTACGGAAGACAAAGAGGAGTCTGCCTAATGTACCCCCAAAACGTTATCCCTATGGTGATTGAGCAGAGCAGTCGAGGCGAACGCGCTTACGATATTTACTCTCTGCTGCTGAAGGAGCGGATTATCCTCCTTGGCACACCGATCAATGATCAAATTGCAAATCTGATGGTCGCGCAGTTGTTGTTCCTGCAAAGCCAAGACCCGGAACGTCAAATTCAGATGTTCATCAACTCGCCCGGCGGCGTCGTGTATTCGGGCATGGCAATTTACGACACCATGCAGCAGATTAGCGCCCCGGTTGCGACAACAGCAGTCGGCATCACCGCCAGCTTTGGCACGTTGTTGTTGACAGCAGGCGCGAAGGGCTTGCGTTACGCACTGCCGAACGCCACGATCCACATGCACCAGCCATTAGGTGGAGCGCAGGGTCAGGCATCGGACATCGTTATTCAGGCGAATGAAATCATGCGCTTGAAAGAACGTCTCAATCAAATTCTCGTATTCCACACCGGACGCGAACGCGAAGTCATCGAACGTGATACTGACCGCGACATCTATTTCAGCGCACAGCAAGCGGTTGATTATGGTTTGATCGACTCGGTGTTGGAAAGCTCGAAGGCGCCTGTAGGAGTATTGCTCAAGTGAACTTTTCACCAACGAACCAACGCTGTTCATTCTGCCGGCGCAGTCACGACGAAGTAGAACGTCTGATTGCGGGTCCCGATGGGGTGTTCATTTGCGATAACTGTGTGGAGTTGTGCCAACGCATCCTGTTCGAGGAAAACCCGAACTACGGACGCGATGAATTGGGGCTTAATTTAGATCGCCTGCCTTCCCCCCGTGAAATCATGGCGCATCTCGATGAGTATGTCGTCGGGCAAGACCACGCCAAGCGCGTCTTGAGCGTGGCGGTCTACAACCACTACAAACGGATTCGTAACGGCAGTGTAGCGAACGGTGTGGAGTTGGAGAAAAGCAATATCCTAGTCGTAGGACCAACGGGGAGCGGTAAGACGCTCCTCGCGCAAACGTTAGCGCGTGTCCTCGATGTGCCGTTTTGCATCGCTGACGCGACCTCGCTGACCGAAGCGGGTTACGTCGGTGAAGATGTCGAAAACATTCTGCTGCGCCTCATTCAGGCGGCAGATGGAGACATTGCCCGTGCTGAAAAGGGCATCGTCTATATTGATGAAATCGACAAGATTGCGCGTAAGTCGGCAGACAATCCCTCGATTACGCGGGATGTTTCTGGCGAAGGCGTACAACAAGCCCTCTTGAAAATTGTCGAAGGCACGCTGGCAAATGTTCCGCCGCAAGGGGGACGCAAGCACCCGCATCAGGAATTCTTGCAGGTTGATACGTCGAATATCCTGTTTATCTGCGGCGGCACGTTCGCCGGGATTGACGATGTGATTGGCAAGCGGGTAGGCGGTAAAGGCGTCATTGGCTTCAACCCACAGGCTAACGAAGAACGTGTTAACCTGTCGGATAAGCGTGATTTGCTTCAACACGTTGCGCCCGAAGACCTGATTCAGTATGGTTTGATCCCCGAATTTGTGGGACGCTTGCCGGTACTGGTCAATGTTGACCCGCTGGATCGTGACGCGCTCGTGCGTATTCTGGTCGAACCGAAGAACGCGCTTGTGAAACAGTATCAACAGCTTCTCGCGCTCGATGGTCTGGAACTCGCATTTGATGACTCCGCGCTCGGTGCAGCCGCAGACCTCGCGTTGAAGCGCGGAACAGGCGCACGAGGCTTGCGTTCGATCATCGAAAGCCGTTTGCTAGATTTGATGTTTGAAGCGCCGGGACGTAAAGACATTCACCGTGTCGTCATTGATGCGGATGTTGTCAAAGGCGTGTCGCGCCCGCTCATGTTTGACAACGAGGGCGAACCGATCATCTGGACGGACAAAGGTCCGCTCCATACAGCAGCCTAATCAGATTGGATTGACTCTAGGGACGAGGCGATTGCCTCGTCCTTTTTGATCCTAAAACCCGTTGGGGATGATTAAATCGATGATTTAGCGTTCAGGCGTGAGCAGAAGAACTTCGGCAGCCTTGCCGACCTCTCGTTGAAACATTTGCGCGTCCACGCGGTTCGTCCCGCTAGAATTAACCCCCCAATTGCATGGAATCACCCAGCGAGGATGCAATTGCACTGTAACTCGCGCTGCTTGTTCGGGGGTCATCGTCCCCTTGCCATCAATCGGGAGAATCGCAATATCCGGGTGTATAGATGCCATTTCGGGAATGACCGCTGTATCACCCGCATAATAAATATCATAGTAGTTGAGCGAAATCACGAAGCCCAAGCCGCCTTCTTTCAGAGAATGACGCGGGTCGTCAGGCGAATAGGCAGGTACGGCTTTGACACACGCTCGATCTAGGGAAATGCTCTGCCATGGAAGGAGTACCTCACAGCCGGAGATTTCCTTCGCTACCCGCTCGTTACCGATAATGCGGGTATGTTTGTCGCGCAATTTATCAATGTCAGCGAGTGAACAGTGATCGTAATGATCGTGACTGACGAGAATCACGTCCGCAGGACGGTCAGTACGTGTGATGCGCCAGGGGTTGATGTAAATGAGCGGTGTTCCCTGAATGACGAAACTACCATGCCCAAGCCACTGAATTTGATCAATCATTGTTGTATGCTCGATGGCGATGCGCCGTGTATGTAATAGAGCGTAACTTTACAACAGGTCGGGTGTTTCGACAAGATTTTCGTACTAGTCTCAATTGACATCATGCGACACTTATCCAAAGCCGATATATAATAGTCTTGCTTAAACACGCTTTTACGCCTTAAGGAAATATTCCATGAGTGATCGTCCTATCAGCCGAATTCAACCTAAGCCCAGCTCTAACCAACCGCGTCCGACTGGTGAACTCGGCGCGGTATGGAATCCGTCTCCGCTCACAACGCTGCCCGACACTGGACTCAATATGCTTGCCGTCGCTGACCTTGTTCTCAAGGTGCTGTATTTTGGCGGTTATATGGCGGGACATGCCATCTCCGATATTGTCAAACTGCCGTTTACTGGCGTACTGGACACGGTGATCGACTTCTTGAAGCGTGAGAAGTTTGTTGAGGTCAAAGGCTCAGGCGGGTTGGGGGAAGCCAGCTTCCAGTATTTGATTTCTAATTTGGGCGCAGCGAAAGCGCGTGAAGCCCTTGAACGTTCGCATTACGCGGGTCCCGCTCCGGTGACGCTTCAACAGTACATCGCCGCGATGAAAGCGCAAAACAAGGAACGCCTCATCGTTCACGAAGAACAGATGAAGACGGTTATGACTCACCTTGTCATATCGGAAGAAATGTTAGCGCGAATTGGACCTGCGGTGAATTCTGGTCGTTCGATGTTCCTATATGGACCTCCCGGTAATGGTAAAACAACCGTCGCAGAGCAGGTAGGACGCCTTGTGCTAGGCGACTTTATCTGGATTCCGTATGCCTTCGACGTTGATGGACAGACCGTGCGTGTATTTGATAACGTCAACCACGAGTTAGCAGAAGAATCCACGCTCAAACTCGGTACAGGCGTCATGGCAGACCCCCGTTGGATCCGTATTCGCCGTCCGATGATCATGGTCGGTGGTGAATTGACCCTCAGCGGTTTAGATTTGGTCTACGATACGATCAATAAATACTACGAAGCACCGTTTCAGGTGAAAGCCAACGGCGGCATGTTCCTCATTGATGACTTTGGACGCCAGCAAGTTCGTCCGCGTGACTTGCTTAATCGTTGGATTGTGCCGCTCGAAAAAGGCGTGGACTTCCTCACATTGGCAACCGGACGCAAAATCGAACTCCCATTTTTCGTACTAATCGTGTTCTCGACCAATATTGACCCGCGTGATCTGGTAGATGAAGCGTTCTTACGCCGTATTCGTCACAAAATTGAAATTACCGATCCTACATACGAGCAGTTCCGCGACATTTTCAAACGGGTTTGCTCTGCAAAAGGCGTCAAATACGATGAACAGGCGCTGGCGTACCTCTTGAAAGAATGGTACATCAGCAAAAACCGTGCGCTCCGTTCCGTGCATCCGCGTGATCTGGTCAATCAGCTATTGGACATCTCTACTTACCTGAACACGCCACCCGTTTTGACCAAAGAAATGATTGACCGTGCGGCGGCATCTTACTTCGTCAACCTTGACTAGCGTATGAACAAAACTTTCAATGGGGCGGCGATTCCGCGCTATCAAATTTTCGTGCTAGGGGACGGCAACTGTGTCGTCCAATGGAGCGAAAATTCGGTACAGGATTTGATGAGTGGGAATTACCGCCCGTATACGCATCACGATTTCGGACATTTGATCCACGATTTTGAGTTGGATCGCTTGAAATCTGCCGGGGTGGTCGAACACTACAACCGCGCTTATGTGTGGGTTTATGCTCTGCCCGAAAACAACCGTTTTGGGACGCTTCGCACGCTGGATAAATCCTCAAATCGCGTCCGATCCTACTATCTGAATACCACGCTGCCCTTTGATCGCTTTGATGAAGTCTTGAGTAAGCTGCAATCGCTCGGTCTGATGGATACGTATTGGGCGACTGAACATGACAATGTGGTCGCCATTTTTGCCAAAGATGAAAAGCCTTTTGTTCAATTGAAGGACGCCGAAACAGTACAGCGACACCTCAGTGCTGCCGCGCCCGATTTGTTCAAAGATACGGCGGTAGCGTTCATCGAAACCTCGCGCTCTGAAATGGCGCTTAAGTCGGCTGACTCCCAAGACCTGAACCTGGATGTGATCATTGCAGCGCAAACTGATACATCGCTGCTGGAAGGGAAACGGGTCGTCATCGTGATCAAAGACGACCTCGAATCGCATACCATCTGCCATATGTTCGGCGCTCTGTCGATGGTTGTCTGCACGGCACGGACGGCGGGCGAAGCTCTGCAAAGCCTTGAAGAGCAGCCTTCCGAGCTACTGGT
The DNA here is from genome assembly GCA_038214955.1 of Aggregatilineales bacterium. Lineage (GTDB taxonomy): Bacteria > Chloroflexota > Anaerolineae > Aggregatilineales > Phototrophicaceae > Flexifilum. Next base: position 11,955 of record JBBQRJ010000066.1, read on the forward strand.
GATGGAATTGCAACTACCCGACATGCACGGCTATGAGTTGATTGCCAAAGTGCGCGAAATGGGCTTGTCCACAGCGGTTCATGTGATCGTCTTGGCAGAACCCCGCGCCACCGAAGCCGATCAAGTGTTTGCGCTGACCATTGCCAAAGTAGACGGTTATCTGGTGAAACCCATCAATTTGCCACAGTTGCGCCAAACCGTATGGACAGCGTTAAAGGGTTAAACAGTGGACAGCCTTAAGGACATCTTTTATGGACAAGGCACGCCTTGTCCATTGTGTTTTAGAGATGTGACAAGTAGACTCAACATGCATCGACCTGTCGGATAATAAGCGGTTGCTGTAAGCATCCCCACGCCTAAAGGCGGGGGCTTTTAGCCCTAATGCTTACCAGACTCAGCCCGCAAGGGCTACGTTACGACTGAATAGATAGGCACTTCGGAATACCTCACCAGTTCCGAACGCTGCGGTGTGCGATTAAACAGGCGATTGGGAAAAGCCAGTGTCGCTCACGAAAAACCAGTCGATAACCTTGTCGAGGTGAACGTTACGCCCGCAAGGGCAGAAGGTTTGGCAGCTTTCCAGCTTTACGGCGAAAAACTGCCTCCCTTCGGGGAGCTAGTGGCGATGTTGTAAGGAAAGGAGAAAAGGTGCTATCCCTCCCCATAGCTAAAGCGAGGGGTATCTCGCGCCAAATTTGATGACTCAAACACCTTGGGGAAGCAAGATGCGTCGTGTCCATGCTGAGGCAGAATGGATGGCGCCCGAAGAAGTAATTCATCAGGTACGGCTGCATTATCTGGAGTCGCTCAATTGGCTGCACGACAGCCTGTTCGGGGCGTGGGTGGCGCAGTGGTCGGACGCATCAACTTATTTACATGGCGCATTCCTCAAGCGACATCAACAGGCATTGTTGACCTCGCGTGATTCTAAACTTCCGTCAATTGTGGGCGTGCTGCGCTGCGATCACACGCTTGAAGCACGGCATTTCAGTCAACAGGGTGGCGACTGCCTGATCGTCGATCATCAAGTGGGGCGGCGCATGGCGACCTACAACCGCGACACTCAGGAACGGTTGCACACGCAAGATTTGGGCGACGGTGCAGTGGTTTATCGAATGCATTACGACGCAAAATCGCGCCGTTGGAAACTGGAACAGTTTGTGCAAGAACTCCCGGTTGGATGGGGCAGCACGCGCCGCCGACTCCGCGAAATTGGGAGCTTGCCGCCCGCCTTTGGGCGCGATTCTTAACTTCAAACCTCATCGTTAGGCGAGTTTGTGACTTCCACTTCTACGACGTTTGTCACCGGCGGGACGGGCTTTTTAGGGCGACATCTCATTCCGTCATTGTGCCGCTCTGGACATAATGTCCGCGTTCTGGCGCGTCAGCCCGAAGACCACGCTTGGTTGAAACGTTACCCTAATGTTGAAATTGTGCGCGGCGATGTGCTTGACGCAGCATGTGTGAAAGAGGCGGCACGCGGTTGCGATTACATCGTTCACGCCGCTGGCTATTTTCGCTTCTGGGGCGAACAAGCCGTGTTCGATGCAACCAATGTGGTTGGGACAGAAAATGTCCTTAAGGCGGCATCTGACGCCAAGCGTGTCATCCACGTTTCGACTATCGCACTCATCGGTACGCCAACGGGCGTTGTTGATGAGAATCATCCTGCCAACCCGACGGATAATTATCAGCGCAGCAAGTACCGCGCAGAACAGCTTGCCTTGAATTATGGCGTTCCTGTGATTGTACTGCGACCCGGCGCATTTTATGGTCCGCTCGGTTCGTATGCGTTCAATCGTCTATTTTTCAGAGACCCCATGCGCGGGATCATTATGCAAATCAACGGCGGAAGTTACATCACGTTTCCGGCTTATATCGCTGATGTCGCACAGGCGATTGTCCGCAGCTTTGATCATGGGCGCACAGGGGAGATTTACAACATTTGCGGCGAGTCGCTGACGCACAAAGCCGCCTTTGACATTATTTGTCGTGAGGCGCACTTGTGGTATCCGCGTCTCAATATCCCCGGTTGGCTAGGCGAGTCATTTGCTCGTTTTCTGACCTTGCTTGCCAGCGTCACCGGACATGAACCATTTTATCCCGTCACCTTGCGATCTTACGTGTATAATGACTGGCGCGTCACGAGCGAAAAGGCGAAGCGCGAACTCGGTTTTGTGCCGACATCATTTGAAGAAGGGGCGCGCCGAACGATTGCATGGTATCGGGCGGGACAGCCTGAGACCATTGAAGAAGTTGAAGGACAAGTATGATCGATCAAGTCAAAATTTTTGTGCAAAGCGGTAACGGCGGCGATGGGGCAATTGCCTTTCGACGAGAAAAGTTCGTGCCGCACGGCGGTCCTTCGGGTGGGGACGGCGGCGACGGTGGGGACATCATTTTCAGGGTCAACCCTAAGATGAACACGCTTGCACCCTTCGGAAATAAAATCCATTTTCGGGCAAAGCCCGGTGATCGCGGCGGTTCGGCGCGTAAGTACGGTAGAGATGGCAAAGACGTGGTGATCGATGTGCCGCGAGGAACCGTCGTGCGCCGTGCAGAAGATAGTCACATTCTGGCGGATTTAGTGCGTCCCGGCGAAAGCGTGATTGTTGCAAAGGGTGGAAGCGGCGGGCGTGGCAATTCACGTTTCGCCTCAGCCGCGAATCAAGCGCCGCGCATTGCCGACAAAGGCGAACCCGGCGTCGAAATGTGGGTTGTTTTGGAACTGCGCCTGATTGCGGATATTGGGATCGTGGGTGTGCCGAACGCGGGCAAATCCACACTGCTATCGGTGATTAGCAATGCGCGTCCGAAAATCGCAGATTACCCCTTCACCACACTTGAGCCGAATTTAGGCGTTGTCTCGCTCGACATGAACGATCTTGTTGTGGCAGACATCCCCGGTTTAGTGGAAGGCGCACACATGGGAATCGGGCTAGGGCATTCATTTTTACGCCATGTGACCCGCACGCGCATGTTAGTACATCTGCTCAACGGCGCGTCTGAAGACCCCGTAGCCGACTATAATCAGATCAACGCAGAATTATCACTTTACGATGAACGCTTGGCACAGAAACCGCAAATCGTCGTCGTCAACAAGATCGATATTCCTGAAGTACAGGAACGTTGGAGCGAAATCGAAGCGGCGCTCAAGAGTCGCGGTGTCGAAA
>JBBQRJ010000067.1:0-15026 GCA_038214955.1 Aggregatilineales bacterium
GGGTGAATTAAAGATTCAACGCCACATTTAGTCCTCAAAATTAACCCCTTCATTCGCAATCGCAGCGGCTTCAATGTAAAAAAGCGCCATCGCCGGGCTGTTCCACCCAAACATTTCCACCATGCGGTTTAAGGGGATGTCCTTTTGCCGTGCGACTTCTGTCGCTGCACTATGCCGCCCGTCATGCGCGGATAAGCTCACGATTCCGATCTTCTCACCTAGCACGTTCACGCGCTTGGTGATCGCCCGTTCCGACATGCCGTCGTTGCTCAATTCGCCATTCTTGAGCGAACCGCGCAGCAGTTTACCCATCACCGGCGCGTCACTCTCGAAATAGGCGCGGGCAGCTTGAAGGGATCGACGGGTCAATTTGTGCGTTTGCCATTTGCGAACCTTCTTGCGGTAAAACGTGAATGTGCCGGATTGATAAGTGCGTTCGAAGGCGAACGCGGTCACATCGAGCGTCGCAATCTCACCACATCGTAACCCATGCTCCAACAGCAGGCACATCAGCAGCGTGTCGCGGCGACCTTGTGGCGTATACGGTTGGGTCATGAGAGCGGCGCGTTGGGCTTTATTGAGCGCGACGGCGGCGGCTTTTTTATCCCCTTTGCGTGTCTCGTAACCGTCCTCTGTCCGGCGTTCGTCAATGTCCGTCCGGTTGCCGTAGGCGAAGCCCTTCACAGTCCCGATTTTGGCGGCTTGTTCGGTGTCGAGCGATCCGGCTTGAAACGCCAGCTTTGTGTAACGTTTGACAGTGGCAAGGCGCACATTGATCGAACCCACCGCGTAGCCCTGCTGAAGCTGCCATTTGACAAACCCATTGATCAACCCATAGGTGATGGCTGCCCATGCCGTCGGATCAGACATCAACCGGGCGGCATTCGCTTTGTGCTGCGCGTCGGCGTCTTTATCAGCGTCAAGCGTGTAGAAGTGTAGGACACTCAGGTAACGGGCAAAGACTGCCAGATCACCCGCTTGCCGCCGTAGGGTGTTGGCGGGCTTATCCTGCTGATAATCGCTAAAGGCTGAGGCGTTGGCGGCTTCATTCGCCAGCGAACCGATCACGGTTTGGCGGGCGGCGTCGGCTTGTAGAAGTTGGGCAGCTTGTGACGGGGTGATCGCGTGGGTCATGGGATTTCCTTTTTACGTCTATAGGTACTGATTTGTATTAATAATCAGTATCTATTTTAGCGCGGAAATAGGTCGGAAAACCTGATTTGCATAGGTAACTTGAGACGAAAAATTGAACGTTTGAGATCAGTGGTGAGGATTTGAAAACTGTTTTCTGATCAAGAAGTCGCCTACTACTTGGGACACAGCACCAAACGGGGGACTCCTGCCGTCCAAACGACAGCACGCTATACACAGGTCGGGCGGGAACAGGTCAAAGAGAAATTGAAACTGCTTGAAAGATAGCCTCCTAATCTAGCTTTAAGTGTGGCGCACGCTGCCTCAGTGACTTTTTAGCAGTGCAATTCTGTTGACAAGTTTTTCAAAACCCTATACAGTACGGGGGATTGGCGTGATTAATCTCGTGCATTCGGATGGGGCAGACTTCTATCCAATAGACTACTGTATCTATGCACCCGAAGCGGATGGCAAGACCAAAAACGATCACTTCCGCGAGATGCTGTTGAACGTTGTAAGTGACAAGCACATCCAGGCATGCACGCTGACGGGCAGCGAAAAATGCCAATGCCGCAAGGCTCGTTCGCAGCGCAATCATCTGGCGTGTTGTTACTTGGCGTGGTTATCCCTCAAAGTCAAAGCGCAACAATGGGGCAAAACACTCTATGCTGCCCCAACATGATTTATTGAGCGATTATTTGTGGGCGGAACTGCGTGATCCGCGCATCCCCGCTCTTGCCAGTGCTTAAAGTGAAAGTCCTACACAAGTAGATTTCACCTTTTGTTATCGGAATATTCTTGATGACTGTACCTATTTTACAGGTTACCGAAATACACAAACGATTTCCGGGCGTCCATGCGTTGCGCGGCGTGAACTTCGACGTGCAGCCGGGTGAGATTCACGCGCTGCTCGGCGAAAATGGCGCGGGGAAATCGACGCTCATCAAGATGATTGCCGGGGTGCACAGCCCCGATTCCGGGCAAATCAACTTTGACGGCAAGCCGGTCAGCTTCAGCAACCCGCGTGAGGCACAGCAGATCGGCATCGCCACGATCTATCAAGAACTCAGCCTTTACCCCGAACTCTCGGTCGCCGAGAACATGTTCATGGGACATGCGCCCAAACGCGGTTTGGGTCCCATTCAAGTCCTCGACTGGCGGCGCATGGAAACCCGCGCCAAAGAACTGCTGGCGGAACTTGAAATCATCGACATGGATGTCCAGCGCAAAGTCGGTACGTTTAACGTGGGCAACCGCCAGCGCGTCGAAATCGCTAAGGCGCTTTCGCTCAACGCGCGACTGCTGATCATGGACGAACCAACGGCGTCGCTCACCGAATCCGATGTCGAAAACCTGTTTTCCATCGTCCGACTGCTGCGAGATCGCGGCGTGGGTATCATCTACATCACGCACAAACTGGTCGAAGTCTTCGAGCTGGCGGATCGGGTGACGGTCTTCCGCGATGGGCAGTTCATCGGTACGAAGCTGGTCAGCCAGACCAACGAGCAGGAACTCATCAGCATGATGGTCGGGCGCACAATTGACACCCTGTTCCCGAAAAAACCGGGCGAAATCAAAGACGTTGTGCTCGAAGTCCGCAATCTGGTACACGGCTCCAACACACGGGACATATCGTTCAAGGTGCGCGCCGGGGAAATCGTCGGGCTGGCGGGGCTGGTCGGTTCGGGGCGCAGCGAGACCGCGCAGGTGATCTTTGGCGTCGCTAAACCGGAATCCGGCGAAATCCTCGTCGGCGGCAAGCCCGTCAAGATCAACCATCCGTCGGAAGCGGTCAAGCACGGGATCGCCTACGTGCCGGAGGATCGTGGGCTGCAAGGATTAGTCAAAGCCATGACCCTTCGTGAAAACGTTTCGATGGCGGTGCTGAACGCCATTTCGAGCGGATCGTTCATCAACTACCACAAAGAGCAAACCATCGCCAAGCAGGCGATTGACCAGTTCGCCATCCGCGCCTACGGGACGGAACAGATCGTCAACAAGCTGTCGGGCGGCAATCAGCAAAAAGTCGTGATCGGCAAGTGGCTGGCGAGCGAACCGCGCATCTTGATCATGGACGAACCGACGCACGGCGTCGATGTCGGCGCGAAGTCGGAAATTCACCGGTTGATGAGCGAACTCGCTGCCGACCGGGGGCTGGCGATCCTGATGATCTCCAGCGAACTTCCCGAAATACTCGGCATGAGTGACCGGATTCTCGTCATGCGCTCCGGGCAGATCGTCGCCGAGTTCAGCCGCGAGGAAGCCACGCAGGAGAAGATCGGCGCGGCGATGATGAGCGCCAGCGGATACGGCGAAATCAAGCACGAACCTTCAGAAATCACGGTGGTATGACCGCAATTACTACAGCCCAACCGACTTCGACCCGCTTCAAGCCGCTGACTCTGCTGCCGCTGGTGCTGGCGATCCTCGTCTTCGTCGTGTTCCAGTTCATGCCGTTTGTGAATCAACCGGAGCGCGGGTCCACCACCCTCCCGGTGCTGACCGAAAACCGCGCCAACAACGAACTCGAACTGCCGACCAGCGGGCTGATCTTGATCCCGATTGCCGCTGGCACGCTCTTCCTGCTGGGGCTGTGGAATCTCGCGAACGAACAGATCATGCGCGCGACCTCGTCGATGACGGCGCTCGTGGGCATCATTGTTCTCGAATACTACGTGATCTTTGTAATGGATTACATCAACAAGGGGGCAACCCACCTCGGATCGATGGGGATCGCCTTCTGGGCTTTACTGCTGCTGGCGATTATCATGATCGCGCAGACCGTGCTGCCCCGTCCCCGCGTGGAACGCGAATTCCAACTGCGGAGTCTTCTGTCTAATCAAGAGAGCGCCATCGTCATTGCGCTGGTGGTGCTGCTGCTGACGGTCGGGATCAGCAATCCGCGCTTCGTCTCGACCAACAACATCCTCGACGTGCTGCAAGGCAATGCCTATATCGCCGTCGCGGCCATCGGCATGTCGATGGTCATCATTAGCGGTAATATCGACATTTCGGTCGGCTCGCTGCTCGGCTTGCTGGCGATTGTCAGCGGGCGCTTGGTGACTTCCGGCGCGCCGGTCTGGGTCGCGTGGATGGCTCCGCTGATCGTGGGTCCCGCCATCGGCGCGGTGATCGGCTTTGTCATCGCCTATCTGCGCGTCCCGGCGATTGTCGTGACACTCGGCATGTTCAGTATCCTGAAAGGGATCCTGATCATCTGGACGAACGGCGAGCGCGTCACCGACATGCCAACCGAGTTCTTTCTCGCACAGATGCGCCCGCTTGGTATCTCCATGCCGATCTGGTTCATGATCGTGCTGACGATCCTCGCGGCGATCTGGATGCGCTACAGCCCCGTCGGACGCTCGTTCTACGCCGTCGGCGGCAACGCCGATGCCGCACGCCTGTCGGGCATCTCGCAGCGCCGGGTTATCATGCAGGTCTTCATGTTAAACGGTTTTTTCGTTGGGATCGCCAGCGTGCTTTACGCTACCCAGTTGACCATCATTCAGGCAACGCCGCCCCCATCGTTGGAGCTGTTCGTCATCACCTCGGCGGTCGTTGGCGGGGTGAGCATCTTGGGCGGCAAAGGGACGGTCATCGGCGCGATGCTGGCGGCGATCCTGCTGAATACCATCCGCTCCGGCATGATTTTCATCAACGTTTCGCCCTTCTGGATTCAGGCGGTACAAGGCATCCTCATCTTGATCACCGTCCTAATCGATCTCTTGCGCCGCAGACGGCAAGCTGTTTGAGTCGGAAGGAAAACAGGCAAATGGCAGTCGCAAACGAAGTCACTCAACAGCCGATCCCGCAGCGGTCGTTACGGATTTGGGTGCAGGATAAGGCGCTCAGTCAGGTCGGGATTCTGTTCATCATCCTGATCGTGACCCTCGCCGTGCTGGCAAGTTCCAATGACAATTTCTTGACCTCGCAGAACCTGTTCAATCAGGGGCGTCTGCTGGCGGAAGTCGGTTTGATGGCGCTCCCGATGACGTTCATCATCATCACCGGCGGGATTGATCTGTCGGTCGGCTCGATCCTCGGCTTGAGTGCGATTCTCGTCGGTTACCTGTGGGATACCGTCGGTCTGCCGCTGGAAATCGCCGTGGTCCTCGCTGTCCTCGTCGGATGTCTGGCAGGCTTCCTCAACGGGTTGTTCATCGTGCGCGTCAACGTGCCGCCGCTGATCATGACGCTGGCGACGCTGGCATTTTATCGCGGCTTGGCACAGGGGATCAGCGAAGCGCGCTCCGTGACTGGCTACCCGGAATGGTTTTTCGGGTTGGGGCAGGGGAACATCCTCGGCGTACCGACGCAGCTCTGGATATTGTTCATCGCGATCATCATCTCGGCGGTGCTGCTGGCGCGCACCACGCTCGGACGCACCCTGTACGCGATTGGCAACAACAAGGTCGGCGCGCGCTTTTCCGGCTTGCCCGTCGAGCGCGTCACCCTGCTGATCTACACGTTCTCCGGGCTGATGGCGGGGATTTCCGGCGTGATCTTCGTGTCTCGTTTCACGACGACGCGCTCCGACATGGGGAGCGGTCTGGAACTAGATGCGATTGCGGCAGTCGTCCTCGGCGGCACGAGCATCTTCGGTGGCAAGGGCAGCATCATCGGCACGGTCATCGGGCTAGTGATGATCCAACTGCTCAAGAATGGGCTGGCTATCAACGGCATCACCAGCGACGCCACCATTGTGGTCATCGGTAGCATTCTGATTTTCGCCATTCTGGTGAACAATCTGATACAACGTCTACGCAAGACCGAGTGAGAGATTCGTCTCCGCTCGCAAATTTCGTTTGTTTATATGCACAAAGAGGAGCAAGACAATGCGTAAGGCAATTTTTGTTTTGGTCGCTGTTCTGCTGATTGCAACGATGCTCTCTCCTGTCGTTGCACAGGAAGAGCGGTGGGATGGTGCGGATGATCTACCCGTGAATCCGCTGGCGTGCCCGGTTGCCGAAGGCGCGACTGCCCCGGAAGCCACTGAAACCGCGATGGATATGCCCGAATACAACGGCGGTCAGCCGACCGACGCCCCCGATCTCGCCGGTCAGCCGATTGTGCTGGTTGACGTTCCGAAGTTGATCGGCATCGGCTACTTCGATGCGACGTATCTTGGTATGCAGCAGGCGGCGGAAGAATTGGGCAACGTCACCGTCATTCAGGGCGGCACGACGGAAGCGAACATCGACGATCAGGTCGCGGCTATTGAGAACTACATCGCCGGCGGCGAGGTCAACGGTATTCTGTTTGCCGCCAATGACCCGGTAGCGATTTCGCCTGTGCTGACCCGTGCCCTCGAAGACGGTCTGCATGTTGTCGGCTATGATGCTAACTCGACCCCCGAAGCCCGCGAGTGGTTCATCAATCAGGCGGAATTCAACGGTATTGGCAAGACGATGATCGACAGCCTCGCGGAAGAAAAGGGACCCGATGCCAGCTTTGGTATCGTTACCAGCACCTTCACGACCCCGAACCAAGCGCGCTGGATCGCCGAAATGTGGGCGTATGCGAGCGACTGCTATCCCGACATGATGTGGCTGGAAACCCTCGAAGCGCAGGAAGATTCCGTCCTGTCCTTCAACCAAGCCAACACCCTGATCAACAAGTACGGTGAAGACCTCGATGGTATCTTCGGCATGACCAGCGTGGCAACGCCGTCCTCGGCGGACGCCGTGACGCAGGCGGGACTGTGCGGTCAGGTCGCGGTCGTTGGTCTGGCGACCCCGAACGCAATGAAACCGTATGTCAACGATGGTTGCGTGCAGTCAGTCGTGTTGTGGAACCCGATTGACCTCGGCTACGCATCAGTCTACGTGACCCGCGCAATTGTCGATGGCGAATTTGCTCCGGGCGACACTAGCGTCAGCGCCGGTCGTCTGGGCGAACTGCAGGTCGTGAATGGCAGCGAAATCCTGCTGGGCGCGCCCTTTATCTTCAACGCGGAAAATATCAACGATTTCGACTTCTAAAATACAGCGGGGTGCGGTTTTTACAGACCGCACCCCGCTGACCTCAATCGTTGTGTCAAGCGAGGTCAGTGTCTCCAACTCACCACTAGACTTCTGACAATCCAGCCTTATCCATACCACCCATGTCTCGGAACTCAGCACCGCGTACCAGTGAACTGCCAGAACCCGATTTCCTCATTGAACTCGACGATCAGCGTGATCATGAGTGTGGATTCCAACGTAACCGTAGAATAGAAAAACGGTGAGTACGAGAGACTTGCTGTTTTTTGCATCCTTTCCTCCGTAGAAAAATCCAACGTAACTTGAGAAAAGCGCCAACTTTCCAGCGTAACTTGAGAAAAAGTCGAGATCATGGTGGAGCAAGCACTCTGAGACAGATAGAGCAGCGACTTTGAGATGACGAGCGAAACAAACGCCCGTCTTGTATCACACCTTTTCTACATTTCTGCTGGAAAAATCGGCTTTTCCACAGTTACGTTGGAATTCACACATGAGCGGCTCTCCAGATATGCCAGCAGCTCGTCCCGACAAACGATGAGGCTTCGAGTGCTGATTCTATCAAGACTTACGAACGTGTGGATGGTCTGTCTGTGGAGCAGTTTGTAAACATAGGTGCCGATCACGGTGGCGATCCAGTCATTGATAAGCAAGTGCTGGTAGTCCCGCATCCACGAGAGCGGCACACGATGCGCCCGGCACTGGGAGCGGGCGTTCTGACGGAGGTTCCAGTTCGAGCAGCGCCGGGAAGAGCAGTCCTTCCTTCGGCAGATACGCATACTTGCCGTCGCGCCCGTCGATGAATTGCCGCATCAGGTCAGAATCATCGGTATTTCCAATGCAGATTTGCCCGGAATCCGCGTGGTTACCCCCACTTCGAGATACGCTTCCAATTCGGCGACCGTGATAGGGAGGCTGCGCAGCACCGGAGCAGTGCAATTCTGTTGACAAGTTTTTCAAAATCATGTACAGTAAAAACATCTTATTTCACTGAATGAAAAAACATTTGTGAACACGTTTGTGCGCGGCAACAAAGACCTCATTAAAGCCATCAATCGCAACCTGATCCTGAATACGGTCAGGCGACATGGGGCGCTGTCACGCACGCAATTGACCGAAATTTCCCGGTTGAGCATGGGTGCGGTGTCGCAGATCACGCAAGAACTCATCAAAGATGCATGGTTGTTAGAGGTTGGCGAAGGGGATTATACGGGTGGACGGCGGCAAACGCTGCTGCGTCTCAACCCGGATGCGGGCTGTGCTATCGGGCTAAAGCTAATGGAACATCGCATTGTCTGCGCTCTAACGGATCTCGAAGCCAAAGTCTTGCGTTATCAAGATGTTCCCATGCCCGCCGATCACGATCCGACTGTGATCGCCAACGCATTAGCCGATGCCGTCGATGCAACAGTGAGCGCATCGGGCATTGACCGCCACAAGTTACTCGGCGTCGGGGTGGGCGTGGCGGGGGTGACTTATCCGCAGCTTGGGGTTGTCCATTATTCGCCCTATCTCGGCTGGCGTGATCTGCCTCTGGCAGAACTTATGCGGGTGCGGCTGCATCTGCCCGTTTATATTGAAAATGACGTGAATACCCTGACGTTGAGCGAACAGCTTTTCGGCGCGGGACGTCATATCAATAACTTTGTTGTCGTCACCATCGGACGCGGCATCGGAATGGGTATGGTGATTAATCATCAACTCTATCAAGGCGCAAAAGGCGGCATGGGAGAGTTCGGACACATCACATTTGACGCGGCGGGTCCTATTTGCACCTGTGGTAAGCGTGGGTGTCTGGAAGCCTTCGCTGCTGATCCCGCTGTGATTGCCTATGTGCGCCAGTCGCGCTCAGCGGAAGACGCTCCGCACACGCTCGAAGATGTGCTGGCACTGGCAGACTCAGGCGATAAGCTGGCGCGGGCGGCACTCAAGCGCAGCGGCGAAATTTTAGGCATTGGCTTATCTACGATCATCAATTTGTTATGTCCGTCCCTGTTGATCATCAGCGGGGAGGGCGTGGTCGCGGGTCATTATCGCATTGCACCCATGATGGACGCACTGCGGGCGCACACCTTCAATGGGTTGCTAGACGATGTACAGGTGATTGTAGAAGCTACCGACGATCATGCGTGGGCGCGGGGCGCGGCGAGTTTGGTGATCGGCAAGCTGTTCGAGTCGCCGCTCGTCGAGGCGGGCGTTTCGTTTTAGTTTTTTTGGCAAAGATTTTTCACTGGATGAAGTAAGATGACGTGGCAGACCGGTTGGAACAAATGGAAATGGGTGCTGTTTTTTCTTGCGCCCAGTTTGATCGGACTTTCGATCTTCATTTTGTTGCCGATCCTCACCTCGTTCACACTGGCATTTCAGGATTGGAACTTGCTGTCGCCGCCCGAATGGATCGGCTTGGCGAACTTTCAAGAAATGTTCGCGGACGCTGCTTTTTGGAGCGCCCTGCGTTATACGCTCACCTTTATCGTGTTGTACATTCCGTCGGTCTTTATCCTCGCGTTGGGTTTAGCAGTGCTGCTCAATCAAAACATGCGCGGCGTGTTGGTCGTTCGTACAGCGACTTTCTTGCCCGTCGTCGCTTCGTGGGTAGTCGTCTCGCTGATCTGGAAATGGATTTTCAACCCGCAGTATGGGTTGATTAACCCGATCTTGAACCTCGTTGGTATTCAAGCCCCTGCATGGTTGTTCGAGCCGGGCGCGGCATTGGTCGCCATTGTGATCACGAGCGTGTGGAAAGACCTCGGCTATGTCGCGGTAATGTATCTGGGCGGTTTACAGGCAATTAACGACACATTTTACGAAGCCGCCAAAATCGACGGCGCAAATCCCCGCCAGCAATTTTTCCGCATCACCCTACCCCTGCTGACACCGACCATGTTTTTTGTCTTGATCATCCTGCTCATCAACTCGTTTCAGGTCTTCGATCAAGTGTGGTTGATGCCGATGCGGGACAGCGCCGCAGATCGTCAGGTGGAAGTGCTGGTGACAGAAGTCGTGAAAAATGCGTTTAGCTACAACCGCATGGGTTATGCCTCTGCGATGTCGTGGGTGCTGTTCGCGTTGATTTTTGTCATCACGTTTGTGCAGCTTCGGATGCAAAAGCGGTGGGTGTACTATGAATCTGAGTAGATCGCCTTCCCTCCCCATTCGCACGAATACGTCGACACCTGCACGTATCTCTGTGCGGCGAGTGCTGCTGTATGCTGTGATGATTGCGCTGGTCGCCATTATGGTGATCCCGTTCGCGTGGATGCTGAGTACCTCCCTCAAAGCGCAGCAGTACATTCTCGAAACGCCGCCGCGCCTGTTCCCGAATCCGCTTACCATGGAGAGCTATACCGGACTTGCCGAGCGCATCGACTTAGCGCGGGTCGTCTTTAATAGTGGTTTTGTCGCTATCGCCACCACCATCGGGCAAATCGTGATCTCCGCGATGGCTGCCTATGCCTTCGCTCGGTTGCAGTGGCGCGGACGGAATCTCGTATTTACCCTCTATCTGGCGACGATGATGGTTCCCTCGGTCGTGATGGTCATTCCGCAGTTTATCCTGATCCGTCAATTGGGTTGGGTCAATACTTACACCGCGCTGATCGTGCCAAGCCTATTCAATGCCTTCGGTACGTTCCTGCTGCGCCAGTCCTTTTTAGGGCTGCCCAAAGATTTTGAGGAAGCGGCATTCGTTGACGGTGCGAATCCCTTCACGATCTTCTTTCGAATCATGTTGCCGCTCAACATGCCCGCTATTGCGACGCTAACCGTCCTCAGTTTCATGGGGTCGTGGAACAGTTATCTATTCCCGCTGTTTGTTGCCCGGAAAGAGGAAGTCATCACGCTGCCCGTCGCGCTGGGTGTGTTGCAAGCGGGACCGCGTGCGCTCACAGAATGGAATCTCGTCATGGCGGGCGCAGTCATCACCGTACTGCCCATTCTGATCGTTTACCTGCTGGCACAAAAGTGGTTTGTTCAGGGCGTCGTGTCCAGCGGGATCAAAGGCTAGGTTGCTCTCGCAACGATTTAGGTTGCGTTTTTCTAGACAAAGGAAATTTGCTATGTTTCGTAAACTCTTTTTAGTCGGTTTGCTCGTACTAGCGATTGGGATTGTCCCCGCGCTGGCACAAACCACGACGGTTCGTTATTTCACATTTTCTGCTGCGCCGGATCACTTAGAAGATTTGGACACGATCATCGCTGCGTTTGAAGAAGCCAACCCGGATGTCAATGTAGAAGTCGAAACCGCGCCGTTCGCTGATTACTTCACTCTCCTGCAAGCGGACATCGTTAGCGGGGATGCGCCGGACGTATTCGAGTTGAATTACGAAAACTTCGTCACCTATGCGGCAAATGGCACGATGCTCGACCTCAGCAGTTATCTCGATGCTGCCGCGCCGTTTTATCCCCGTGCGCTCGAAGCCTTCCAATATGAGGGCGTCCAGTTGGCGCTTCCTGCGACCTTCTCCACCGTGTTGATGTTCTACAATGCCGACCTGTTTGACGCGGCAGGCATCGATTACCCGACTGTCGATTGGACATGGGACGATGTCCATATCGCCGCGACAGCGATCCGCGCTCTGGGTGATGATACATGGGGAGTCTATTCAGGTGTGCAGTTCTGGGAGTTCTACAAAAAAGCTGCTCAAAACGGCGAATGCCAGTTCTTCAACGAAGATATGACTGAATCGACCATCAATTCACAGGCGTGTGTTGATACGCTCAATATGATGACCAGCTTCATGACGGACGGACTCATGCCGACCGCTGCACAGTTGTCGGGCGTCTCTGACGGTGATCTGTTCGCCAGCGGCAAACTCGGCATGATCGTGACGGGCATTTGGATGATCCCCGCGTTCAGCGAAGCGCCTTTCAATTGGGATGTCGAAGTCGAACCGATGATCAACCAGCACGCGAATCACTTCTTTGCTAATGGTGTTGCGGTCAGCGCGACCACCTCTGTCCCCGAAGCTGCCGCAGCATGGGCGCAGTTCCTCGCCAGCAGCGAAGTTGCCGCAAATGTCCGCGTCGAATCGTCTTGGGAACTACCCGCACTCAACGAACCCGCTTATTTCGAGAGCTATCTATCGCAAACACCACCCGCTAACCGCGCCGCCGTGTTCACCGCGCTCGAAAATCCGGTTACGCCGCCCGTGATTGTGCGGCAGAGCGAAATGCAGGACACCGTGAACGCGCTGATCACCCGCGTGGTCGATGGCGAAATTACCGCACAAGAAGCCCTCGATCAAGCGAAGGTTGAACTTGATGCGCTGATCGCGCCCTAGTAAGTAAACAAGCGATTTGCACTGTTGGGAGCAGATTTGCTCCCAACGCCGCCCCTCTCTAAAAGGACAAGCTATGGCTCACATCATCCATACCCCATTGGGGCAAGAACACCCCTATGAACAACTTCCCGAAGAACGTTTTCCCCGTAAACCATTAGCAAATCAACCATTTAGTGTCGGAATTGTCACGCGCCCGCCGGGAACAGTTCAGCATGTGCGGGTGCTGCTTTCCGTTGATGGGAACGATCTACCCCCGGTAGAAGCTGTTCCTCTGCCCCACTGGCAGCAGGAACAAGAACACGGAGTCGGCGCGGAATTTCTTGAACGGATTGTCCGCACCGAACAGGATGTCTGGCGGGCTGAACTCACTGCGCCGCCGCAGGGGGCAACGCTCACCTATATGCTTGAAGCTGATGGCGAGCGCGCCGCCGCTTATGCCCTCACGGGTGAAGCATGGGTAACCGGCGGTTCGTATAGCCTTGAGGCGGGCGTGATCACCTTTCAGCGTGAGTCCGCCACCGCACCTAACACGACACTCTCAAACCTGAACACGATTGAATGGCTGACCAATGGTGAGCGGGCAAGCCGCGTCCGCTTGACGTTCAATGCACACCCCGATGAACGGTTCTATGGATTAGGCGAACGCTATAATGCCTTGAATCAGCGCGGGGAAATTCTCGATGTGCGCTGTTACGAGCAGTACAAATCGCAGGGCAAACGCACCTATATGCCCATCCCGTTCTTGCTCTCATCAGCGGGATTTGGCTTGTGGGTCGAAAGTTCGCGCTGGATGCAGTTTGATCTGTGCGCTACCGCGTCAGAAATCTGGACGCTTGAAGCCGACCTTAATGCGGATCAAATGTTGCGCGTTCACCTCTTTGCCGACGCCGATCCGTTAGGGATTATCCGCCAGTTCACGCTGAAAACGGGTAAACCCGTACTGCCGCCCCTCTGGTCATTCGGCTTGTGGATGAGTGCCAACGAATGGAATTCGCAAGCGCGAGTCGAAGCCGAAGTCAAAGCCTCATTCGATCATGACATTACGCCATCTGTCATCGTCATTGAAGCGTGGAGCGATGAAACCACGTTTTATATCTGGAATGAGGCACAGTACACGCCCAAACCCGGTGATCAAGCCTTTCGCTACAGCGATTTCACTTTCCCGTCTGGCAGCAAATGGACAAACCCCAAAGCGATGGTTGATGCGCTGCACGTGCAGAACATCAAATTGATCTTGTGGCAGATTCCCGCCCTCAAAGCAATTGATCAGCCCCACCCACAGCACGACGCTGACCGCGCTCATTTTGGCGGACAGGGCTACGGCGTCCATGAACCTGACGGATCGCTGCATACCATTCGCCCGTTCTGGTTTCGGGGCGGTTGGCTGTGGGACGTGACCAACCCCGCCGCGCGGGAGTGGTGGCTCAACAAACGCGCCTATCTGCTGGATGACATTGGCATTGACGGCTTTAAAACTGATGGCGGCGAACATCTGTGGAGTACCGGAGTTGTATTTGCCGATGGGCGAACGGGCGCTGAGGTGTTGAACGAGTATCCGCGACTGTATTCTCACGCCTATTATGATTTCGCCACTGCCCGCCGCGATGCGCTCACGTTCAGCCGTGCGGGTTTCACCGGATCACAAACTTCGCCCGCTCATTGGGCGGGTGACGAAAATTCGACGTGGGATGCATTCCGGCATTCGATACTCGCGGGCTTATCGGCGGGCATATCGGGCATTCCGTTCTGGGGGTGGGATATTGGTGGTTTTAGCGGGGCGCTCCCTTCAGCAGAACTCTATTTACGCGGGGCTGCAATGGCGGCATTTTGCCCGATCTTCCAATATCACGCCGAATACAACGCGCATCGCACCCCATCGAATGATCGTACCCCGTGGAATATGCAAGCGCGGACAGGTGACGAGCGTGTAATCCCGATCTTTCGCTTTTTGACGAACGTGCGCCATAACCTGATGCCGTACATCTGGCAGGAGGCACAGCATAGTGTCGCCAGCGGTGAACCGATGATGCGAGCGGTCGCGTTGACCGATCCACGCGCCGCTGATACGCAGTATTTTTTCGGGCGTGATCTGCTGGTGTGTCCGGTGACAGACCCCGATGTGACCCGTGTTTCGATCTATTTGCCCGCGGGTGAATGGCGTGATCTTTGGACAGGTGCGGCGTACAGCGGCGGTACAACGATCCCGATGGATGCGCCATTGGAACGTATACCTGTGTTCGTGCGGGCAGGAACGCGGATTCCAGTACATTTTGGCACGGGCGGTCAGCTAGGCGATTCCGTCCCGTTGTCCGAAGTGGCTAACGCGGAACTCCATTTCGAGTAAGGGTCAATGCATAGCAAACGGCAGAAAACGCACGCTAAGATGCTTCACAGAATGTCCCTTCTGTGAAGCGAAATGGTGAATTTGTGTGGTTTCCAAGAGAGGTAAGCCATATTTTTACCCAGATTATCTTGGTGAAAATGTTTCACGAAAGGTTCTCACCGGTTTTCACGCCACAACCATTGGCACTCTCTCGATCTAGTGATCCCAAATGGCAACTTTCTGGGGGGTTTATCAGCTTGCTTCACAGTAGATTCAAAAGATGAAGCACCTTAGCGTGCGTTTTCTGCC
>JBBQRJ010000068.1:0-14914 GCA_038214955.1 Aggregatilineales bacterium
TGTGTTGGTGGTTTGAGCGGTGAGGGTCCACCCGGCTCCATCCCGAACCCGGCAGTTAAGCTCACCAGCGCCGATGGTACTGCAAGGGCGACCTTGTGGGAGAGTAGGTCATTGCCAACCCACCTTCTCGTTTTTCTATAAACACCAGCATCAAGCGAAGGACGCACACACGGCGTCCTTTTTTGATCCCCCTATCCGACCTAAAACAAAAAGAGCGCGGCACGCCACGCCCTTCGCAATCCCTGAACAGCTTAATCCCCGCTGGATTCGGTGGCTAACTTCTCTACGGTAGCAGAGGGAGCAGGACGGCGGCGAAAGGCTTTCCAACTCAAGTTGACCGCTGCAATCCCGCTGAAAATGAGCGCCGCGCCTAGCACAATGCGCCAGTCCAGCGGCTCACTCAACACCATTACGCCGAGAAGCAGCCCGACAGCCGGGACGATATACGTGACCATGCTGGCACGCCCCGCGCCCAACTGCTGCACCACCCAGTAGTACATCAGGTAGGCGACAAATGTGTTTAGCACCCCCAGTATGATAATCGCCATCAGCACGTTCGAGCTGACATCCACCAGCAGGGTTGCCGCTTCGCCGTTGAAGTACGGCGCGGCGATCATCAGCAGACCAGACGAGATCGCGGCGGTGGTCATTGCGCCCGTTGACACCACAATCGGCTCATAAGTCGAATTAATCTGCTTGCGGCTGTAAATGGTGAACATGGCGTAAAACAGTGAGGCAACGACAATCGCCAGCGCCCCGGTCAGCTCATTGACGACCAGACTCCCCGACGCCCAACTGCGACTCGCCAGCGTCACCACACCGATGAAGCCAAGCGATAAGCCGATCACCTTCTTGAGGCTCAATTTCTCATCGGTGAACACGAAATGCGCGATCAGCATGGTGAAAAATGCCGCAGAGGATTGCAGAACGCTTGCTAATCCGCTGTCGATACTTTGTTCGCCCCATGTGATCAGCGCAAAGGGGACGGTTGTGTTCCCCAAGCCGATCACGATCAGCGGGAATAGTTTGTTCCATTCCATTGGAAGCCGCTTTTTACGCAGCAGCAAAACGATATTCAAGCCGACGGCGGCGATTCCCGTGCGAATAAACACCACCTGGAACGGACTCAGTTCCTCAACGCCGATGCGGATCAAGAGGAAGGACGAACCCCAAATCAAAGCCACGAGCCAGAAGGCTGCCCATTTTTGCAAGTGAATGCTCCTGTTATATCCCTAAAAATACGGGATATAACAAGGGTAAGGCAGCCTTGCTGTAGGGTCAATATCCGCAACGGGGGATCAAATTCGTGGTACTAATGCTTATTCAACCACGCGACAATATCCCCGATCACGACCTCCCGATCCCGCTCATTCATGATTTCGTGATACATGCCGGGGTATATTTTCAGCGTCTTATCTTTTGACCCTGCCCGCTCATACGTGAGATGACTCCCCGACGGGTTGACCAACTTATCCTGTTCCCCGTGCAAAATGAACATGGGCAGTTTGAGTTCTGGCAGATGTTCGCGCACATTTTTCGCCGTATCGTTCATTTGCACACCCATCCCCACGCGCATGTTGTTTTTATACGTCAGCGGGTCAGCCGCGAAATCTATAGCCACTTGCGGATCGGTGGACAGGGTTTCCAAGCCGACCATTTTCATCAATGGAGCGCGTGGCGCAATGCGATTCAGCACGTAGCCGACCCGTACCAGCAGCGGACTCACATTTGCGTCTGCGTTGACAGGCGTACCGGAGATCACCAGTCCGGCGATTTCTTTCTGGTAACGCAGCGTGAACGCTAACGAGATCAAACTGCCCATGCTGTGACCCAACACGAACAGCTTTTTGCCCGCGTGCTTGGCTTTCACACGATCCATATACTCTTTCAAATGCGTGATCGGCTGGTCGAAGCTGTCAAAGTAGGCGCGTAAGCCTTCGCTTTGCCCATGCCCGCAGTGATCGAGCGCATAAGCGGCGAATCCCGCATGGGCAAGCGCCTCGATCACATGGGTGTAACGTCCGCAGTGTTCCCCATAGCCATGCACGACCAGCACAATCGCTTTCGGGTCGCCTGTAGGCAGTTGATTTGCCGTGAAAATCTTTAAACCGTCTTTACCGGTAAAGCTGTCAGCGTTCATAACAAGTCTCCTAAATGCATTTTAGTTAAAAGTTAAAAGTAGAAAGTTAAAAGTAGTCAAGATTGGATTTTCGCGCTGAAGGTGATGAATCTTTGTCTCAATTGTTTATGAAGAACCGAAAACGAATATAGATGATCCCTTGTAGGGGAGGGGCAATGTCCCCTCCCGCCATAAAAAGCACGGGCGACCACACGGGGTCTTGTACGTCAAGTTAAGGGGTTTCTGCCTCAGAAAAAGTTTCGTTTGGGAGTCGCCAGAGGCTCAAAGCCTCCGGCTAGTTCTAAAAAGCCCCGTAAACGGGGCTCCAATTCCCGCTCCAAACGCCCTGTGAGTCCCCTTCAGGGGACTTTTTACCCTTGCCGGATGCTTTAGCGTCCGGCAAATCGGCTTATCTTGACGCCCAAGACCACACGGGGTCGCCCCTACGATTAGAATTGTTTATTGCTTGTACTTTTAACTTTCTACTTTTAACTTCTCTCACAGTGACAGCGGCTCATCCAACCGCATCCATGTGCGACCAATCCGAAACAGCGAACCGGGGCGCAGACTCAGACGCGCTTGAAGCGGCTGTTTTTCCCGTTCGACATACGTTCCATTGCGGCTGTGCATATCTTCTAACCAGAACGTCAGGATAAACGGCTCGGACACCGACTCGGTTGCTGTGATAGGCGCGACGACACAGCCTAAACGGGCGTGCAAGCGCGATACCTGATTATCAAACGGCAGGTGTACGTCACAGCCTTCACGCCGCCCAATATTGATGACCAGTTCGTCCCCGATTTCAGGCTGCTCAAAACGCATTGTGCGACCATCCAGCGGTCCGCTCATAAACGTGATCGTTACATCTTTGTCTAGGCTGCCCATATTTTTAGCTTTCGCTGTCTAGGTGATCCCGCGCTTGTTTGATTTTGCGCCGCGTTGGTTCGTGTGCGGGGTCAATCGACAATGCCCGCTCAAATGCCGCGACTGCCCGCTCATAATTTTCAATCATCAACCACACATCGCCATAATTATGCCAGAACCATGCATCATCGGGGCTAAAGCTGACCGCCTGCTCGTAAGCGTTGAGCGAGTCTTCCCACTGACTCAGCCCGACATACGCCAAACCCATGCCATTCCAAGCCCATCCATACATCGGCTCGATCTCGACGGCGCGTTGATAGCTTTCCACCGCCGCCCGATGCTCCCCCAAGCGCCGCTGTACTTGACCGCGCCGCGCCCACCCAATGGCGTTGTTGGGCAGTGCCACCGTCGCCTGATCAATCACTGCCAGCGCGTCTTTCTTCTTGCCCATGTCTAGCAGCAAATCGACTAGGTTGATGTGATACCAGATCACGCTTTGGTCTTCGCTCAATGCACGCTCATAGCTGGCGAATGCTTCCTCACGCCGTGATAACGCCTCAAGCGCCACCCCGCGACCATTCCATGCCCATGCATAATGCTCGTTGAGCGCCAGTGCGCGATCATATGCTTTGAGCGCGTCCTCATGCCGATCTAAACGGCGGTAGGCTTGACCGAGTTTTGCCCAACTTTCGGCATGGTCGGCATGGTGCAGGGTCGATTTTTCCAGCGTTTCGGCGGCGGCGCGAAAGTGTCCTAATGCCACCAACGTTTCACCGAGGTTGTACCAGTACCAGACATCTTTGGGATCAAGTTCGGTGGCTTTGCGGAACGACATCAGCGCGTCGTCATGCCGACCCAGCGCCGCTAACGTCAAGCCGCGCCCGTTCCACGCCCACGCATAGTTTGGCTCATAATCCGTCGCATGGATATAGGCGCGTAAGGCATCCTCATGCCGATCTAAGCGGCGGTAGACCTGACCGAGTTTCGCCCACAGTTTGCCATTTTTCCCGTTGGGCTTAAGCACCTTCTCTAGCAGCGTGACCGCGTGTTCAGTCTGGTTGAGCGCCATCAAGTTATCGGCTTGCTGCATCAGGTATTGGGCGTCTTCGGGCGCGTGACTGTACGAATCACGGGCTTCACTTTGCCGCCCCAACGCCTCTAGTGTGATCCCACGCTCGTTCCATGCCCATGCATAATCCGGTTCAAGTTTCAGCGCGTGATCATACGCATCGAGCGCCTCATCAAAGCGTCCCAACTGGCGTAACACATTGCCTAACCGCGCCCATGTGCGGGCGTGATTCGCGTTGACCGTTGTCGCCTTTTCGAGGATCGGCAGCGCCTCGTTATAGCGACCCAGCATTGCGTACACGTTGCCGTAGTTGTACCAGTGCCACACATCCGCTGGCGCGATTTCGGTGGTGCGGCGGTAAGCGTCTAAGGCTTCTTCATGCCGCCCCAACTGTTCTAGCACAATCCCCATGCCATTGAGCGCCCAAGCGTAATCCGGTTGCAGTTCCGTCGCCCGGTGATACGCCTTCAGCGATTCTTCAAGGCGGCGCAGATAGCGCATCACCTGACCGAGTTTTGCCCAACTGAACGCATGTTTGGGGTCAACGCGGACAGATTCCTGCGCGGGTTGTAACGCTTCCTCGTACTGACGCATTTCGACCAGCAGTTCGGTGATGTTGTACCAGTGCCACACCTCTTTAGGTTCGTAACGGGCAGCACGTTTGAACGCCAGTATCGCCTCTTGCGGGTTGCCCATAATCTTTAAGACCAAACCGTAGCCGTTTTGCGCCCATCCATAGGCTGGTTTGAGGCGAATTGCCTGTTGATACGCTTCTAGCGCACGCGGGTATTGATGCAAATCGCGGTAGACCTGACCGAGTTTCGCCCAACTTTCGGCATGTTCGGGGTCAATTCGCAGCGCCTGTTCCAGCAGCGCCAGCGCGTCCGTGTGACGGTCAGCGTTACGCATGACATCCGCTTGATTCATCCAATTCCAAGGGTCATTCGGGTCGAGTTGGGCGGCGGTCTTGTGACATTGGAGCGCCTTTTCCGGTTCGCCCAGCCGCTCGTAGATGATCCCTTTGCCTTTCCATGCCGAGGCGTTATTCGGTTGAATCCTGAGCGCCTCCTCATAACAGGCGAGTGCATCGGGGTAGCGTTCCAGCAGACGCAGTGTACGCCCCTTACGCGCCCATGCCCATGCGTAAATCGGTTGTAGCGCCAACGCTTGATCGTAGGCTTCGAGCGCCTCATCGTAGCGTTTCAGTTCGGTCAGCGAATAGCCTTTGTCCATCAGTTCGCGGGCTTCCAACGCCCGCCCGCTGATTTCAAGGATAGGGGATTCTCCGGTGATGGTCGTGTAAATACCGGTCAACCGTTCGACAACCGCGCTCCATGTGGGCGGACGATCATCGGGGTCTTTTGCAAGGCACATCATGAGAAGTTCGTACAGTTCAGGCGGTTCAGGGGCTAACGCGCCCAGTGTGGGGATTTCATCGACATGCGCGTGCAGCCAGCCCTCAAATTTCTTCACGGGGAAGATGTGCTGTCCGGTGAGCATTTCGTACAACATACAGCCGAACGAGTAAATGTCAGACCGTACATCGACTTCCCCCGAACGACACTGCTCCGGCGACATATACGGCGCTGTCCCGATGATCGCGCCGACGCGGGTCAAGCGTTCGCCCGCGTGAGTCTCATCCTCACCCAGAAAAGGCGCGTCGTCGGCTTCTAACGAACGCACTAAGCCGAAATCTGTCACTTTGGCGATCCGGTCATGTGTGACCAGAATATTGGCGGGCTTCAAGTCTCGATGCACCAGCCCCGGCACACGTTGAGTCGCGTGCTGCATCCCTAGCGCGATATGCAAGCCAAATTCAATGGACTGCTCCATACTCAGGCGCTTGTGATCGATCCAGCTTCGCAAGTCGGCTTCTAAGCCTTCAGGTCCGCTGATGTGTTCAAGGATGATATAGGGCTGCCCGTTGATGTTCTGCACGAGCCGCGCAGCCACGATATAGCGATGTTTTTCCAACCGTACCCATGTCACCGCCTCTTGCATGAAGCGTTTGACGGCGCGTTCGTTGTCGAGAAAGCGCGTCTGAAACGTTTTGAGCGCGACGGCTTCCCGCTCATCGTGGTCGTAGCACAGATAAACCACGCCCATACCGCCGCGCTTGATGGTCACGACTTCGTAGCGTTCCGCAATGTGATCGCCTACATCGTAGGTGTCGCTGTCATCACGTGTTCGCTGACGGCGCACTGTCGGCGTAGACAACCCCTGCTGAGGCACGCGCTTTTCATCAACCGAGGTGAGCGCCAATCGCGCATGGTTATCGAGGCGCGTTTCGCTGACGTAGGAATCTTCATCAAGGGGGAGCGGCTTGGGCGCATCGGCGCGGGTCATGTCAGCGGCAGTCGCATCGCTGATTCCGATAGGGCTGTCTGTATACGCGATGGTGCGGTCTTCTATAAGGGTGGGAAGAACGGCGCGTTCTTCTATTGCGGATTGCTCCACACTGGACGCGCCGCGATAGGCGGTGAGCAGTTCATTGATCAACTGCGTGTCAACCGATGCGCCTTCTTCCAACACGGCGGTTTCATCGTCAAAATCTTCATCGCCCGCCAGCGCCCACAGCACCACCGCGACATTCTTCCGCAGCGGGTTGATTCGCGCTACATCCACCAACCAATCGGTGTACAGGTCAATTGCCCGCAGCGCCATCGCCCGATCTACATTCGAGCGGGCTTTGCCGAGCGCCCGTCGATAGGCGATGAACGTTTTGCCGACGTAAAAAATCAGCAGTCGATCCTGTTTTGTGATGGACAGCCGCGCACATAAATCACCAAGCGCGAAATAATCATCGACATCAGCCCGACGCAGCGCCAGTTTCCCCAACGTTTTCACATCGTTGTTGGGGTCGTTGGCGAAGTAATCGCGCTGATCTTGCGGGTGGGGCTGCCGTAAGAGTTTATTTGTCTTGGCATCACCCGCAGAGGGGCTTTTACGTCCCGTCTGCGGGACGGGGGGAAGCGTCATAAGGTCATAACCTGTATTTCGTAGGGACGCAATTTATCGCGTCCGTTTTTCTCATTTGCATAGGCAGACGCCGCGAATGGCGTCCCTAGATTCTCTCTGGTACGACCCTCATGAATGCGTGACATGCGTTTCAAACCGTAAGCGATCCTCACCCACATCTACGATGATCGTATCCCCCGGTAAAAACGCATCTTCGAGAATTTTGCTGCTCAACGGGCGCGTGAGCAACCGCTCAATTGCCCGCTTCAGCGGACGCGCTCCATTCACGGGATCGTATCCCTTTTGCAAAATAAACTCGCGGGCGCTGTCCTTGAGCGAAAGTGTGAGGTTTTGCTCACGCAGACGACCATACAATTCTTCAAGTTTGCTATCCAGAATGAGACGGAGCGTGTCTTGCCCCAAATGGTTGAAGACAACCACTTCATCTAAGCGATTAAGAAATTCGGGGCGGAAGTAGCGGCTTAAGTGGGCTGTATAGTCGGGGATGCGTAAATTCCCCGTGAAGCCAATCCCCTTGCCCGTGTCCTCTGTGCCGATGTTGCTGGTCATGATGAAGACCGCGTGCCGTGCATCCACCTGACGCCCATGCGCGTCGCTCAACCGTCCCTCGTCAAACACTTGCAGGAAAATATCGAATACTTCCGGCGCGGCTTTTTCGACTTCATCTAGCAACACGACGGCGTAGGGGCGGCGGCGTAATCCGTCTGTCAGTTGACCGCCGCGCTGTGCATCTTTGTAACCGGGTGGCGATCCGATCAAGCGTGCGACGGTATGCGCGTCGTGGAACTCTGACATATCGAGTCGCATCATCGCTTCGTCAGTGCCAAACAGAAAGTCTGCCAACGCCCGCGCCAATTCGGTTTTACCCACGCCCGACGGTCCTAGGAACAGGAACACGCCAATCGGACGATCAGGATCGCGCAAGCCCGCCCGCGCTGTCTTGATGGCATCTGCGACGGTTTGCACGGCTTCATCTTGCCCAAGCACGCGCTTGTACAGCGCCTTTTCCAGTTCAGACAGGCGGCGTCTTTCGTCTTTCGTCAGTTCGTTGAGCGGGATGCCCGTCCATTCTGCCAGCACCGCCGCGATATTCTCTACGCGCACTTCTTCTGCAAACTTGGTATCGGGTTCGTCGTCGTGTGCTGTGCGAATCGTTACGCGGGCGCACGCTTCATCAACGAGATCAAGCGCCTTGTCCGGCAAACGGCGATCTGGCAGATAGCGCACCGACAACCGCACCGCCGCTTCCAGTGCTTCGGATCGAATGGTGACGCCGTGATGCACTTCTAGCCGCTTGCGCTGTCCCGTCAAAATCGTGAGCGTGTCGGCTTCGCTCGGTTCTTCAATGTCAATCGTCCGAAAACGCCGATCTAGCGCCGGGTCTTGAGCAATTGCCCGCCGATATTCTTCATGCGTGGTCGCGCCAATGCAGTTGATGTCACCGCGTGCTAACGCCGGCTTGAGGATATTGGCGGCGTCCAGATTGCTGTCAATCGTATCGCCCGCGCCAACAATCGTGTGAATCTCATCGATAAACAGGATCACATTGCCAGCGCGAGTCGCTTCCTCGACAATGCCGATCAAGCGTTCTTCAAATTGACCGCGCAGACTCGTTCCTGCAACCAGCGTCCCGATCTCGATTTGCACGATGCGACGGTTGAGCAGCGATTTGGGCGCTGTCCCGTCGTGGATGGCAAACGCCAAGCCTTCAACGACGGCTGTTTTACCTACGCCCGCATCACCGAGCAGCAGAGGGTTATTTTTCTTGCTGCGGGCAAGCGTGCGTGCGACTGAACGAATTTCGCGTTCACGGGCAATCGCCGGACCCAGTTTACCCTCGGCGGCTTGCGCGGAGAGATCGCGCCCATACTTATCGAGTAGGGGAGTCGGCACACGTCCAGACGGATGTTTCACAGGGGATTCAATTTCTACTGAGTCGTGCAAAAATTCGTCCGACATGAAATCATCCATGTCGAATAGATCGTCGGCTTCATCGGAAATGATGGGGCTGGCGGCAAGTTCTTTCTCGTAGGCTTCGGTCAACAGCCGCTGTAACCACTGGTTGATGTTGAATCCCATTTCAACCAGTTTGCGAATCGGCACGCTTTCGCCTTCTTGCAGCATAGCCAGCAAAACGTGTGTTTCTTCTACCTCGTCGGCTTCTTCGCGGTCTGCAAGGAAGATTGCCAGCGACAGCACCATTTCGGCACGCGGCGACAGCGGCAGCAGTTCCTCTAGTGCGCCTTCGCCCGTCCCGACCTCACGGCGAATTTCATTCCGTACTTGCCGGGGATTCAACCCCGCACGGCGCAATAAATTAGAAGTCGCCCCATTTTCGATCTTGGTCGCCACGATGAAAAGATGCTCGACGCCTAGATAGTTATGTCCTAAGCGCCGCGATTCTTCTGATGCGGCAGCCAATAAACCCGCACAACGTTTGCGGATTTCCTTTTCTGGAATATCAGGCGGAGGTGTCAAAGGCTTGTCCCAAAAAATCATATCCCTGAAATCTGTCGCAAGTATAACGCAAAGAGTCGGGGTTAATGAAAAAGACATTTTTGAGCGGTTAGCCTTTGAGCCGTTAGCGATTAGCAATTAGCGATTGGCGATTAGCTAAAACATCGCAGCTATTGCCCAAATAATGGAGACACGAATTAGAAATCGTAGGGACACCCAATGGGGTGTCCGTTGGACGGACGCGCCGTTGCGCGTCCCTACGAAACCAAATTGGTCTTTTATGAGCCGACAGGAATTTTGATGCGTTTGCCCTAAAGCTGAATCGCTTCTTTCGTGACCAATGTCGGATCGGCGCGTTATAATAAACTTGTGCCGAGTTTGGAAAGCTTCTATGACCATGACCCATGATCCCCTTATTGGAAGACAGTTAGGCGACTACCGCATCATAGATATACTTGGGCGTGGGGGGATGGCGCATGTCTATAGGGGATTCGACAAGAAGCTCCAGCGTTATGCCGCCGTAAAAGTGATCGACGCTGGTTTGCTGGCAAGTAACGAAGGTGAAGACGAGTACCGCGCCCGTTTCCAGCGGGAAGCCCGCGCTATTGCTCACTTAAGCCACCCCAACATTGTAGGCGTGTATCAATTTGGCGAAGTGGGACCGCTTTATTACATGGCAATGGTGTTCATCGAGGGGCGCGATCTCGGTCACATCCTCAAAGAACACGCGGCAAACGGAACGCCCATGCCGCAAGACCAGATTATTCAAATCATTCGTGATATTTCGTCCGCGCTTGACCACGCGCATAATCAAGGCGTGATTCACCGCGACATTAAACCTTCTAATATTATGGTGACGAGCGAAGGTCGCGCCGTCCTGACCGATTTCGGCTTGGCGTTGAGCGTCCCCGAAGGGTCAGTCGGTAACACGTTTGGCAGCGCCCATTATATCGCGCCCGAACAGGCGATCTCGTCTGCGAAAGCCATTCCGCAAAGCGATCTCTATTCGCTCGGTATTGTGTTGTATCAAATGCTGACGGGCAAAGTTCCGTTTGACGATCCCTCTGCGATGAGCGTGGCGCTCAAACACTTAAGCGAAACGCCGCCGCCCGTTCGTCATTATAACCCGAAAGTTCCCATTGCCGCCGAAAAAGTGGTGATGAAGGCGCTCGAAAAAGAACCGAGCAAGCGTTATCGCAGCGGCGAATCACTGGCAGACGCGCTCGAAGATGCCTTGTTAGGCAATACAGGCACAGAACCCCGTGCATCTTCCAAGCCGTCGCGTCCTTCAAAGGCGAAACTCACGACCGGGGAATACCGCCGTTTACCGACAACCTCCCCAAGCCCTACCCTCCCCGAAGCCCTCTTAATGCTCGAATCGCGTCCTAAACGCCGCCGCGTCCCTGTGCTGGCAATGGGCGCAATCACGGTGATCGCAGTCGTGCTGCTGGCAGTCGCATTCAGCTTAGGGCGGGGGAATGCATCCCCTGAACCCACCCTGAGTCCTACGCTCACAGAAGCGTCTATCGTGCTGGTGAGTACCACCGATCCAACGGTCACGACCACACCGGAACAACCGGAGGCGCTGATCACCGAAGACGCAAGCGCATCGCCAACCGATACCGAAGAAATAGCCACCACACCAGCACCGACGGTCACGCCGACGCCGATTCCCACAGTCACGCCGCCGCCGATTCCCACCGACGTACCAACGGCTCTCCCTACGGACGTGTCAGCGATCCCTGAAACAGCCACCGTCGAGGCGGGGGTTGAAGCAGCATTTGATCCAAATGCACCCCACTTTACGCTGAGTTATGATCAAAATATATTGACCTTGCTCAATACCTCGCCCGTGACGATCAACTTATTTGGCTTGTCGTTCGTACAACGGGTGGGCGAGAGCGAAATTACGTTTCTAGCGCAGTCATGGACTAACGCCGAATGGACTAATCCGCGTCTGCTGAGTTCCGACTGCTTGCAGTTGTGGACGAGCAATGTGAATGGTGTGCAATCTCCCCCTGAGTGTGTTTCCCGGCAGGGCTGGCGTCAGCCCTCGATCACGCGCTGGTTCTGGGTGAGCGGTGTGGCGGATGCTGTGTTTGAAGTTCGCCGTAATAACCAAGTATTGCAGGTCTGCCAGATCAGCGCGGGGCAGTGCCGCGTCAATTTGGCGTCTGCATCGTAGGACGCTTAAACCCTCACGGCTGCGCCAATGTGACCGTTGGTGGGGGCGGCGTCCCCGTCACTACGATGATTGGCGTGTTGTTGACCAGCGCCAGCGCGATCAGGTTGGCGATGATGAGGAGCGCCAGCGCCAGCAGCAGCAAACGGATCAGGCGCGGGTTTCCTGCCACGCGCCGCAGAGACTCGACGCTCACGGCGGGGCTTGCTGAACTCATGCGTCCGGGTATGGGCAGCGCGGCGCGGTTGATTGTGCGGGCATTTTCGAGCAGCCACGTTTTCATCAATTCTGATGTAAGCGCGATCCCATGCGCCGTATGGGTGACCAATTCGCCGTATTCTAGCCTACGCAGCGCCGCATTGATCGCTGTTGTGTCGAGCGGGTAATCCGTTTCGACCAACCACGCTTGCAGCGAGTCGGCGCTGAGTTTGCCAATCGGGTCGTCATACAGCGACCCGCTGATCGCTGTCAGCACCAGTCGCCCATTCGTAGCGAGGTTGTCCCATACAGATCGTAACTCGACACGCACTTCGCTGTAGATTTTGCTGGCAATGATCTTGACATCTTCTGTCGTAATCACGTTGAGGTTAGGCGAATCGTACCAGCGGCTGAAAAATTCATAGCCGAACCGTTGAGTCAGCGAAGGCGTTCCCCCGGTTTGCTGAACGACTGCCAGAACAACATCATCCGGCACAACATAATAATCGCTCACAGGGGCAGTCATCAGCCATTTCACCTCATCCGGCGATAAATTCCCCAGACGATAGACATGCTGGTACGAGATCAACGCGCCAAACTGACTCAGTTCATCTTCGTATTCGGTATCCAACGTGAACACCCATTGAAGCTGGCGATATTTCTTGAGCAAACCGGTGAAGAATTGCAGAATGTCAGCGGGCAGCGTCCCCGCTGTGATCGCTGTCAGCAGTCGTTCGGCATCATCAAACAGAAAAATAAGCTGGCGTGAGGGTCGAATGGTCGCAAAGACGTGCGGCAGGAACACTTCGTCCAACCAGCGCCGCATATCCGCGCCCGGTGCTTCGATCATGGATAGGCGGCTGAGTGTGAACCCGCGTTCGATCAATAGGGCGGTCACGCCTTGCGCCAGCGCCAACAGCCACGCCGATTCGCCTTCGATCACGCTTTCACGCAGCGGCATAAAGACGCTGATCGCCGTGTCTTTGTACATCCCGCTGATCGCATGGAGCATCGCCGTCTTGCCGACCCCCTTGCGTCCTAAAAACAAAAACCCGTGCTGTCGCGCCGTGTCTGTGAGCAAGCCATACAGTCGTCCGAAAGCATCCTGTCTCCCGGCAAAGGGAGCGCCGCCATCGTCGCCGTCAAAGGCATAAGGGTTGATCGGAGAGTTGTTATCCATAATGGGCAATTATATCGCGGACTCGCCCTTGCCGCTGTCGAGTCTACGTGGTGTATAATGCGGCGGTTTAACGGCAAACAGGCGTAATGACATGATCTCTGACACTCACTCAATCTCGGCTCTGGCGCTTGTAGGAATGCCGGGGGCGGGCAAATCGCTTTGTGCTGCACATTTACAACAACGCGGGTTTTATCAGTTTCGTTTTGGTCAAATTGTGGTGGATGAAGTAGCACGGCGCGGGTGGGAACTCACCCCCGAAAATGAACGCATCGTCCGCGAGGGTTTCCGTGCCGATGAAGGGATGGACGCCATTGCGCGGCGGGCGCTCCCGCATTTGAAAGAGGCGCTCACCCGGAACAACAGTATCGTCATAGACGGGTTGTACAGTTTTAGCGAATACAAAATGCTCCGTCAGGAATTCGTTGACACAATGGCGCTCGTCGCCATCGTGTGCGAACGCGGTCTGCGTTACAGGCGGTTGGCGACTCGCACCGAACGCCCCCTCACCGCAGAGGAAGCCGAAAGGCGCGACCATCAAGAGATTGATCGGCTGGAAAAAGGCGGCTCGATTGCCATTGCCGACTATACCCTGCTCAACAACGGCGAATCGGATGCTTTATACGCCTCCCTCGACGTGTTGATCGAACGCTTGGGTTTAATCCCCTGAATTTGGCTGAATGGGTGTCGCTTCAACCTCACCCCTAAATTGTCTCTCCAAATTTACCTCACCCCCCGACCCCCTCTCCGAAAAGCGAGAGGGGGAGACAAGCGGACTCGTTTTAGCCCCTCTCCATTTGGAGAGGGGTTGGGGTGAGGTTAAATTTTTCACCTTACATTCTTGTCACACCCGCTCGTTTGACAACCTCACGCTGCCTCTCTATACTCCGGTTTGATTCCTGTTTGATCTGCGGAGTATACAGCGTTGCGCCGTCTGCTTGTCCTGCTCATCACGTTGATCCTGACCGCAGGGAGCGCGAAGGCTCAAACAGTTCTGCCTTTGCCCGGCGACCCACCCAACCTCTCATTGATCACCATCTCCGAAGCAGACGCGGCGGGGATCGTCACCATCAGCGGGACAACCGGGGCGCTGTTCCCCAATGCTTATGTCGTGATTCGCAACCTTTACACCCAACAAACCGCTTACTTACGCACAGGCGTGACAGGTAGTTTTAGCACGCGCATGAGGGGCGATGGCAATACCCCTTTCTGGATCAGCCCGTCTATTCAAGGCGTACCCGAAAACGAACGCGGACGGCTCGGTTCTTTGCCCGGCGGCGAAGGTGCGATTCTCTACGGCGCATTTCCCCAATCAGCACCCGTGACCGCCCTCCCGATCACACCGATTGCGATTGATGGGGACGCCTCAGAGTGGATAAATTTCAGCGATACGAGTGTTGGGGGCGGCGTGTCCACGCTTCGCAACCTCGACTCATTGTTTGTGGCAATCACGCAGAAACCTGAAACTTACGCATGGCTGGAAATACGCTTTACTGTTGACGCGATCAATTATGGCGTGAGCTTTGATCCGCGTCAGGTACAGCCCGCGACTTTGCAGCGCGTCAATCCGTCCGTGCGTGATCTCGGCACGCTGACCGTCGCCGCACGCCAGAGCAGCGCCATTGAAGCGCGTATCCCGTTCTCGTTTTCCCCGCGTTCCGATAACGTCCAGTTAGATTCGATTGCCTTCCACGATGCAGATGGCAGCATCGTTCTTGATATTCCACTCGCTGTATCGCTGACGGTGCGCGAAGAAAATGACGGCATTTATCGCGCTCAAGGGGTGATGGACGGGACTCGTTTCACGCTGGCGGGGACGATCTGGTCTGCGAACAGCCGCGCCGAATCGCTTGAACTCGCGGCGGGTGA
>JBBQRJ010000069.1:0-14862 GCA_038214955.1 Aggregatilineales bacterium
CGCGTAGGCTACCTGCCGGAGCGCGTGCCCGTGTACCCGGACATGACCGTGCGCGAATACGTGCTGTTCTGGGCCAACCTGCGCGGCGTGAAGCGCGCGCCTGCTGCGGCAGACGCGGCGCTGGCGCGCGTCAACCTGGGCGACCGCAAGCAGATGCTCGTGCGCAACCTGTCGAAGGGGCTGCGGCAGCGGCTGGGGCTGGCGCAAACGCTGGTGCATAACCCGCCCGTCGTGATCCTGGACGAGCCGACCATCGGCATCGACCCGCAGCAGGTGATCGAAGTGCGCGAGAGCGTGCGGGCGCTCGGCAAAGATCATACGGTGTTGTTCAGCACACACATTTTGAGCGAAGCCGAGCAAGTGTGTGACCGCGTGCTGATCATCAACAAGGGGAAAATCATCGCACAGGGCAAACCGAGCGATCTACGCCGCCAACTGCAACCCGGTTCGACTCTGCATGTCGTCATTCGCGGCGCAGAAAAGAAAAAAGCGCGTGAGTTGCTGGCGTCTATTCCCGGCGTCGTGCGTGTCGAATCGAGCGGAGACGGCTATCAGGTGAACGCTAAAGACGATGTGCGCGGCGAAATCTCGTCTCGCATCAGCGCGGCGGGCTATACGCTGCTAGAAATTCGCCCGATCACGTCCTCGCTGGAAGATGTTTTCCTAGAACTGGTGAAAGAGGGCTAACCGCTATGGCATCATGGATCATCTTTCGCCGCGAAGTGGGGCAGTATTTCGCCTCCCCCTTCGCCTACTTGATCGCGGCGGCGGTGCTGGTGCTGACGGGAGTCCTGTTCACCAGCGATCTCTACGGCAGCATGACCGTCAAACCCGCTGAACCCGCGCTCGTGCCGCTGGTGATGTCGTTCACCATGATCTTTTTCGCGCCCCTGCTCACCATGCGGCTGTTCGCAGAAGAACGACGCGAAGGTACGCTCGAACTGCTCATGACCGCGCCTGTCTCGGAAAGCAGCATCGTATTCGGCAAATTTATGGGCGCGTGGTTCTACTTCTCGCTGATGATAGCGATCACGTTTAGCTATCAATTTATCTTGTTGAGCATCACACAGCCCGATATAGGTCACGCGATTAGCGGCTATATCGGACTCTGGCTGTACGGCGGCGCGACTCTCGCGGTGGGCATGTTGTTTTCTGCCATGACCGAAAATCAAATTGTGGCGGCGTTCCTCAGCATGATCGCGCTGTTTCTGTTATGGATGGGCGATCAGGCGGGGGATTTGTTCGCTAACATCGACGTGGCGCGGGTCGTCCGTTCGCTGTCCCTGCAAGGACATTTCTCAACCTCATTCGCGGCGGGCATCATCCGCGCCGAAGATATTGCCTTTTTCGCGGGGATCATTACGGTGGTGTTGTTTATGACGATCCGCGTGGTCGAATCGAATAGGATACGCTGATGCAGAGACAGCCCTTCGTTATCCGGCGCGGACATATCGCCACCCTTGCCAGCACCATCGGCGCGGCGGGCTTGATCGCCGCTGTCATCGGCTTGATCTGGCAGGGTGGCATGAATACGTTTGTCGGCGCGGCTTTCGCCCTCGGCTTGACGGGAATCATCGTGTGGGCGGTCATGACGCCGCACGAGTTCCGCGCTTTCCTCACGGGGCGCGGCGCACGATTCGGCACGATCTCGGTGTTTTCAACCCTCCTGTTGATCGGGATCGTCACGCTGGCGTTTCTACTGTTCCAACGCGCCGCCGTGATTGTCGATGTGACGCAAACACAGCGATTCACATTGAGCAATGAAACAGAAGGTATTTTGCGCCGACTGCCCCGCCCCATTCGCATCACGGGATTTTACACGGCGCAAAACTTACCCCTGCGCGAAATTGATGATCAGTTTTTCCGGTTGTACGACACGCAGTCACAAGGACTGGTCACACGGGTGTATATCGACCCCGACGAACAGCCCGCCCTCGCCTCGCGGTATGGTGTGACCGAGGACGGGCAGGTTTTCATCTCGTACTTGAATGAAGACGGCACCGTCGATTTCAGTACGCTCTCGCGTGTGCCGCGCAGCGCCAATCAGGAACGCGACATCACACAAGCGATCTTACGTCTGCTCATTTCCGGCTCGATCCATGTGTATTTTGAGACGGGCAACGGTGAACGCGATGCGCTAGATGGCACTCAGGAAGGGTTATCGGGAATCAACGCAGGGATGCAGGAAAGCGGACTGATCACGCTGCCGTTGAATTTGCGTCAACTTGCCGAGTCCAACGGTGATATTCCGCGTGATGCAGGGGCGGTGTTATTCGTGCGCCCTCTGGTTGACCTGAACGACGCCGAAATCAGCGTCGTTGACCGCTACCTCAAACGCGGCGGCGCATTGTTCATCATGACGGATGTGCTGTTCAACGAGAATCCGTTTTTGAAGCAAGAAGGCACGTTTAACCGCTACCTGTGGACGTTTTACGGGATTCGTGCGCTTGACGCGGCAGTCGTCGAGTCGCCGGACGCCAGCAGTCAAACCCCGTTGGATATTATCGCCGCGTATGTGTATACCACGACCTCGATTGCGGCACGGCTTGATCCGGCTGAAAACCCAATGCTGTTCAGCGTGGCGCGGGCGCTAGAGGTCAACCTTGAAACTACAGCGGCAGACATGGCTAACGGGCAGATCACGCAGTCGTCAGAGGTCAGCTATGGCGAAACCGATTTGACCGCCTTAGGCGATACCAACACCTATACATTCGACCCCGCCACCGATCTACAGCCGCCGCTGACGACTGTCGTATGGGCGTGGGATCAAACAACGGGCGCGAAAATCCTCATGGTGGGCGATAGCAATTTCGCCAGCAACGGGTCGGTGCTGGCGGCAACGGGGAACGCCGTGCTGTTCACCGATGGGCTGTCATGGCTAACCGGACTCGATGAGCAAATCCGGTTCG
This sequence comes from Aggregatilineales bacterium, assembly GCA_038214955.1. Taxonomy (GTDB): domain Bacteria; phylum Chloroflexota; class Anaerolineae; order Aggregatilineales; family Phototrophicaceae; genus Flexifilum. The sequence continues at coordinate 2,910 of JBBQRJ010000069.1, forward strand.
GCTTTCAGGGTTACAACGTGGGTTTACCACTCATTTTTGTGGACAGCGGCACGCTTAACCTGATCAGCTTTCTGACCATTTTTATGCTGCCGGGAGCGGTGCTGGTCGCGGGGCTGGCAATCTGGGCGAGGCGGGCGCGTCGATGAAAAATGGTCGCCGCACTATCGTGATTTTCGCCGTGATTTTCGTGGTGCTGGCAGTGATCGCGCTGCTGCCAACACAACCCGCCGCCGCGCCCGAATTGCCTTATGCGGCTAATCGCGTATTCGTCAACATTGGCGAAGAATTAATACAGGCGATCCGCTTGCGTAATCCGTCCGGTGTGGAGACGTTTACGCTCAACCGCGCTCTCGATGGCACATGGACAGCCCCCGACTCAACTGGAACGCTCAACACCTGTGTGGCGGAACTGATTGCGCGGACGATGGTATTACTGCCCTATAGCAACACGATTCAACCCGAATCAGACCTCAGCGTGTATGGTTTTGTCCCAACGGCGGGCTTAGGCGTGGAGTTCGTCCTCAACGATGGGACAACGCACGCGGTGGTCGTGGGCTTCCGTAACCCCACCGAAACTGGATATTATGCAGTCGTGGATAATCGGCAAGAAATATATATTTTGGAGCGTGCCGCCGTAGACTTCCTGATCAGTGTATTAAGAAACCCGCCCGTTGCTTGACATATTTTTTAATACCGGATATGCTTTTCAATCGCAGTTAGGGACAGGCAGGTTTAGTTTTTCCTGCCTGTTGTCTTGTTTGCCAGTCCGCCTCTTTTGCGTCATAATTCGTTTAAGACGTAAGAATTCTTGTGATATTTCGTCTGATGTATGTAGTAAACGACGAAGTATCGCGTGTAGTGTGGTAGCGTATGCTTACGGTAATGGTACAGAAAGACGAACTCCGTAACCAACTCATCGAGAAAGCGCGTAAGCAAGGCAACAGTCTTAGCTTTGACGATTTGCTTGCCGTTTTCCCGGATGCCGAACGCGATATAACCCTGCTTGACGACATCATGGAAGAATTGATGGACGCCGGGGTTGATGTTGTCTCGCAAGCCGAGCCTGACACGACGACGTTGTATAACGCCAGTCAGAACGGGGACTCCGATATGGGATTGGATATGGTAGAGGAAGATGAGTCTGATCTTTCGTTCTATCGGGACGATGATTTGATCGACGATCTTGGCTATCAACAAGCCCTCGACAGTGATGACGTGGTGGGTTTGTACCTGAAAGAAGCGGGGCGCGTGCCTCTGCTGACTGCTGCGGAAGAAGTTAGCCTAGCTAAACGCATGGAAAATGCGAAGCTGGCGTCGGACACTCTCGCAGCGAAAGGCGACGAACTGCCGCTTGATGATGTTTATACGCTGCGTGAAAAAGTCACCGATGGCGAATTTGCACAGGAACATCTTGTGCGTGCGAATGCCCGTCTTGTGATTAGCGTGGCGAAAAAATATATCGGACGCGGTGTGCCGTTCCTTGACCTCATTCAAGAGGGCAATATCGGCTTAATTCGCGCTACCAACAAGTTTGAATATCGGCGTGGGCATAAATTCAGCACGTATGCAACGTGGTGGATTCGCCAAGCCGTGAGCCGTGCCGTCGCTGACCAAGGGCGCACCATTCGCGTGCCTGTCCACATGGGTGATCAACTGAACCGGATGCGTCGCGTACAGATGCGCTTGACGCAAGAACTCGGACGCGACCCGTCGATTGACGAACTGGCAGTCGGTATGGAAACAACATCGGACAAGGTCGAAAACTTGCTCGAAATTGCCCGCCGTCCCGTCAGTTTAGAAACGCCGATTGATGAAGAAGGCGACTCGACCTTTGGCGATTTCGTCGAAGATGTCACCAGTCCCGCGCCCGCCGAAGAAGTGGCAACTAATCTGCTCCATGAGCAGTTAGGCGCCGCGCTAGATCGTCTGCCGCCGCGTGAGGCGCAAATTTTGCGTCTGCGTTACGGGTTAGAAGATGGTCGCGTGTATACACTAGAGGAAGTCGGTCAAGCGATTGGCGTCACGCGAGAGCGCGTCCGTCAGCTTGAAGCACAGGCGCTTAACCGTCTGCGGCAGTCGTCAGCGCATGTGATTCTGCGCGACTATCTCTACGAGGAGTAGACCGCGTGCGAGCCACACGGGGAATGCTCGTTGGATCACTGGCGCTGATTGCGCTAGGGATCGTACTGCTACTGCATAACTTCCTGCTTCTCGCGGATTTCAATTTCGGGGCATTCGCGCCGTTGATCCTTGTGATCCTCGGCGCGATTATATTACTGCGCGGCGATTTGCTGGCAGGGGGTGAAGCCCGCACGTTTGGCATCACACGCGGCAGCGTCGAACGCGCCACGCTGGAAATCAGCGCGGGCGAAATTGATGTGAGCGCACAACCGCTCCAGCGTGAAGGGCGTTTGATCGCCGGACAGTATGCGGTCAACAGCCGCCCCGCCCTCGATGTACAGGAAAACAACGCCACGCTGATCATGAACCGCGCCGCGACTCCGTTTTTGTCGTTTGCGGACTGGTCAATGAACCTCGCACACGATCTTCCATGGACGATTCTCGTCTCGACGCATCTGGGGCAAGCCAATTTCGACCTCACAGGTTTAATTGTGCAAAAGGTTGTCATTGCAACAGGCTTCGGAGATATTCGCCTTGTTGCGCCCCAAGAAGCGTTTGAGCCGCTGATCCTCAAGTCGGCGCTTGGCAACGTGCATGTGCTTGTCCCGATGGGGATCAATGCCCGTGTCACCGTGAGCGGATCACGCTTTTTTCACGTTCACGCAGATGAGAATCGCTACAGCCGCGACGAATCGGGCGTGTACAGCACCCGTGACGGCGACAACCCGCCTATCGACATTTATGTGAGCGGCACCTTCGGGGATACATACCTTGCGTCAACTTCTCCCGATTAAACCGGAAGATTGCAGTTAAGGCGGACTTTCGTCCAAGACACTCACCGCGTAAGGCTGGTTGAACGCAGCCCGCCCGTCTTGCGACTGGCGCGTAGACAGAACCGGAGTTCAGACGTTGAACCTTTTCTATGCAGGACGCTTTTCCCTGCAAAACCCGTGAGGTTCAGTTGTTAAAGTGCAGGGTCGAACCGAAGTTCGCAAAACCGTTGCTCTCACAAGAGAGTGCCTTCCCATAGTATTGAGTATAGCACCGAAAGGGGAAAAGATGGCATTTCTCACCGGGTTAAAACTCGGTGTCTCCTGCCGCTAATTTCTATGAGTACCCCTACCCCTTTTAAGATTCGTGACGGTTTAGAAACCGACCTTCCCGGCGTATTGGCGCTTGATCACAGCTACGAGACGGATACCGTCTGGCAAATGAGCATCCGGCAGGAAGAAGGCTGGTTGATCGGCTTCCGGCGGGAACGTTTGCCGCGCTTGCTGGAAGCAACTCACAGCGCCGACGAACTGCGCCTCAAAAATGCGCTCCCCGGCAATCATTGTTTTCTGGTGGCAACCCGCCGCGATGATTCTGCCCTGCTCGGTTATTTGACCATGCGCCGCGATGCTGTAAACCAGATCGGGCATGTGGGAGATGTCGTCGTATCACGTCCCTATCGGCGCGGGGGCATTGGTTCACGCCTGCTCAATGTGGCGGGCTTGTGGGCGAAAGAACACGATTTAACCCGCCTCATCATCGAAACGCAGACCAAAAATTACCCGTCAATCCAGTTCTGCCAGCAGATCGGTTTTACCTTCTGCGGCTACAACGACCAACATTTTCGCAATCGAGATATTGCTATCTATTTCAGCCAATCGCTGCGTTAAAGGTTGAATGTGGAAGCCTCTATTGCTTATGCCCTCGAACTGATCAACCAGACGCTTGCCGCCGCCATCGTCGTCATTGCCGCGTCACTGCTGCTGTACAACCTCACGCGCAATTTAGACAATCGTGTCGCCCGAACGTCGGGCGTGGTACTGGGCTGCCTCACCATTGCGTATATCTGCGACACCTTCACGTCGTTGGGTCCCACACCCGGCACGTATCAAGCCGTCCTGCGCCTCCAATGGATCGGGATTGCGTTCTTGCCCGTCGCGCTCTATCACCTGTCAGACGCGCTGCTGGCAACCACCGGACTCCCGTCACGCGGGCGCCGCCGCCGCGTGATCCGCATTTTGTACGCCATCAGCATTGTATTTTTGATCGCCGCCGCATTCACCAACACACTGATTCAGCCTGTGCGTTTGCATCCAGACTTCTTCCCTGAGCGCGTGATGTTCGGTCTGCAAGCGGGTGCAGTCTTTCCTATCTATGTGATCTATTTCATCGGCGCGACCTTTGCCGCGTTCATCAACGTACAGCGGGCGCGTCAGCGATGCCTGACCCGATCCACGCGGCGGCGCATGGGCTATCTGCAAATCGCCATGCTCACACCCGCGTTCGGCATTTTCCCGTTTAGCGTGCTGTTGGGCATTGGCAGCGAATTTTCGCTGGTGGGGTTGTTCCTCGTCAACCTGACCAACGTGATCGTGATCTTCATGCTGTTGTTCCTCGCCTACCCGCTCTCGTTCTTCGGTTCACGCATCCCGGATCGAGTCGTCAAGGTTGATTTGCTGCGCTTCATTTTGCGGGGTCCTGCGACGGGCTTGCTGGCGCTGGTGACGATCACGTTTACGACGCCCGCCACGCGCATTTTCGGCTTGCCGGGTCAAGACTTCATGCCGTTTGCGGTGGTCGCTGTCGTGCTGTTCTGGCAGTGGATGATCGCATTGTTCCTCCCCTATCTGGAACGGCGCTTGGTCTACCCCGGTGAGGATGCCGACCAGTTGGAAAAGCTGCAAAACTTGAGCGAACGCTTGCTCACCCGTGCCGATTTGCTGCAACTGCTCGAAGCGATTTTATCGTCCACCTGTGATTACTTGCGTGTCAACAGCGCGTTTGTCGCCGCATTGACTGATGACTCGCCCGAATTGGTCGCCGCCGTCGGCTCAGTGCGTCCCTCTAGCGCCCTGCTTGAAGAAGAAAAAGACAAGATCAACGAGCGCGTGCGTAACGGCGTTGAAGATTTGCATATCGCTAAGTGGAACACCTATTGGATTATGCCGCTGTACAGCTTGCGCGGGGAGTCGCCTGTTTTGATCGGCTTTATGGGCATTCAAGCCCGTGCCGCCGAAATTGACCTCACGGAGGACGACATCACCATGCTGAAAACGCTGGTTCGCCGCGCCGCGAGTGCGCTAGACGATATGCGTCTGCAAAATGATGTGTATGCCGCGCTGGAAGGACTGCTCCCGCAAATTCATATGACGCGCTCGTCGTCGGCTGAACTGGAATATGCGCCGGGTCGCAACAAAGCGTTGCCCAAAAAGCCAGATGTGGACAAAGAACAGTTCCGCGAACAAGTCCGCGCCGCGCTGCGTCACTACTGGGGCGGTCCCGGCTTATCCAGCAGTACGCTGCTTGAACTACAAATCGTGCGGGACGCCCTGCCCGCGAATGACAACAACCCTGCCCGCGCTTTGCGTGCAGTTTTGCAAACGGCAATTGAGCGTCACAAGCCGGTAGGAATCTCCAAAAGTACCGCCCCCGAATGGATGATCTATAACATCGTGCAAATGCGCTTTGTCGAAAAAATGAAAGTGCGCGAAGCCGCCTACAAACTGTCGATGAGCGAACCCGACTTTTACCGTAAACAGTTGGTTTCGGTGTACGCCGTCGCCGATACGCTGCTCGATATGGAAAACAGCCGCCTCAACGGAGATAAGCCTCACCCCTAGCCCCTCTTTTACAAGGAGAGGCACGACACATTTAACAAACAGTTGGTTTTTGCCACCAGAGGCTAAAGCCTCCGCCTACCCTAAAAGCCTGTAAGCCCTCTCAAGAGGGCTATTCAGCCCCGTTCACGGGGCTTTCTTCCCATAGCCTGACCCTTGAGGGTCGGGCGGCAACCTCAACACAGCTCATTTATTAAAACTGTCCTGTCCTCAACCTAAAGCAGAGGGGAAGTTGTGTTTAGCCCGCTTGTGCGAAATCCCCGCAAAATGTTATACTACGATAGGCTAACATCAAATAGAACTGTGTTTTAGAAATTCGTTTATCGTTAGTTTTAGAGGGATAAGCATGACTGCGAACGTACAGCGGCGGGATCATACACCGCCCCCGCCGCTTGAAGAGGGGTATTGGTCGGCACTTCTGAATGAAGGGGAATATTCAGAATCGCCGGCTGTTGACGACATACCACACATCCAGTCTAGCGAACCCGCCGAAGATTACATTCCACACCCCAACCTTGAACCCAACGGTTCTGATTGGGATGAAGTACGTCGAATCATGCAAGCTGATGAAGTTATTGCTTTGCTCGTCTCCGGTTATAACCGGGGCGGACTGCTGGTCGAATGGCGCACGATGCGTGGATTCGTCCCCGCAAGCCAGCTTGTCGATTTTCCCGCTACCTCAAACGACCTCGCCCGCCGCAAAACGCTGATGAATCGTGTGGGGCAAACGCTCGACCTGCGGGTGATTGAACTGAGTGAAGAACAAAATCGTTTTATTCTGTCGGAACGTGCAGCCAAAGCAGAGCGCGGCGAACGTGCAGACATTCTCTCTCGCCTCAACCCTAGCGATACAGTCACGGGGTTGATCACCAACCTATGCGACTTCGGCGCTTTTGTCGATCTCGGCGGTTTGGAAGGCTTGATCCATATCAGCGAACTGAGTTGGGGGCGCGTCGGGCATCCCGCCGATATTTTAGAGCGCGGGCAAGAAGTGATCGCGTTTGTGCTGGAAGTGAATCAGGAAGCAGGGCGAGTCGCCCTCAGCTTGAAGCGACTGCACGCTGACCCGTGGGAAACCGTACATTTGCGCTATCAGATTGGCGAAAATGTTGAAGGGATCATTACCAACGTTGTGGATTTTGGCGCATTTGCCCGCATTGAAGAAGGCTTAGAGGGCTTAATCCACGTCAGCGAACTGGCGGAAGGACACTTTCTCCACCCGCGCAACGTCGTATCAGAGGGGCAGAGCATCAGCGCCCGAATCCTGAGCATTGACGGACGTGCGCGACGGTTGGGGCTAAGTTTGCGCTCGATCTCCTAGCAAGGAAACATCGTGGCTCAGGGGAAATCTACTAAGGTTGAGGCGAAACCGGCAGTCGCCGCGAAGAAGCCCACCAACAAAACTGAAACCAAAACGGGCAGCAAGCCTGTAGAAGATCGTTCAGAACGGCTTGAGAAATATACCGTCAAGCCAGAATTCTGGGACACGATCCTTGACGCGCTGCCTCCGTGGGGAGACGAGATCGCCGCCATTGTGCTGATCATCTTCGGCATTATGTCGTTCCTATCGCTCCTCAATGCGTCGCCCGATGCAACCGTCGCGGCGGCATGGTCGAACTCGCTCACGGGTTTGTTTGGCTACGGCAGCGCGATTGTGTGCGCGGGCATTTTCGCGTTGGGCGTGATTATTCTGCTGCCCAAACTCGGCATTGTGATCCGCTTCCCCACACGGCGCATTCTGGCGCTCGAAATCGCGTTCCTGTCGGCATTGGCGCTTCTGCATCTGACGGCGGGCGAAAGCGAACTCCGCTCACTGGCACGGCTAGGACGCGGCGGCGGTCAAGTGGGATGGGCGCTCTCCTCCATTGTCACGGGTCTGTTGGGGTCATCGGTGGCACTGGCAGTTTACGGCATATTGTTCATCGTGAGCATCGCTATGGTGATCGGGATTCGGCGCGAGATGGTGGTGCGATTCTTGCGTACCACGGGCGAAATGCTGCGAAAATATGCGGCGCTTCTGCAACCCCCCGCTGATGCTGAACCTGAAGCCAAAACGACGATGGATACCGCGCTCAAGCCGGAATCGCAAGTCGTGATCGATCAGGCGGGCGTCCCTTCACTTGTACCCACCACCAACGCGGCGAACACCCAACGAATCAAAGCCTATGGGATCATGCGAATTCGCATCAATCCCGACAACCTGCCGCCGTCCATGCGACCCGGCGCGATGCCACTCTCGCCAGCAATGCCCGGTGATCAGGATCAAGACTCGCGCATTGATGCGTCACAGCACCCCTTGTTTCAACGGCGCGAAACCGTCACCAACTTCAACGCCATTGGCACGAAACAGCCCGGTAAAAAAGGCACGCCGCAAATGGTGGAACGTCCCGACGGGCGAGTCAAACGCTTTTTCACCGTCGAGAACATGAAAGAACCCCGACAGGTTGCCAAGCGAGACATCACACTGCCGACGATGGATTTGCTGTCGGACATTGACCTCAGTTTGCCCGAAGAAAGCGAAATCAACCATAACGTTGTGTTGATCGAGAATACGCTGTTGGAATTTGACATTGATGTGGATGTTGTTGACGTGCGTGTAGGTCCTACCGTCACGCAGTACGCGATTCAGCCGTTCCGCGAAACCCTGAATGTTGAAGGCGAATCCGCATTCAGCCGCACGCGCATCAACAAGATTGCAGGGCTGGCAAACGATCTCGCGCTGGCGCTGTCTGCGAAACGCTTGCGCCTCGAAGCGCCCGTCCCCGGTCACAGCTACATTGGCATTGAAGTCCCGAACAAAAAGCCGAGCATCGTGGCGCTGCGTTCCGTCTACGAGAGCAAATCGTTTTACGAACAGGCGCAAAAGAAGAAATCACCGCTGTTTATCCCGCTAGGGCGTGATGTGTCGGGCGCTCCGGTTGGCATTGACCTGTCGCAAATGCCCCACCTGTTGATCGCTGGCACCACCGGATCGGGCAAGTCGGTTTGTATCGCGGCAATGGCAACCTCGCTGGTGATGGATAACTCGCCCGATGTCGTCAAACTGGTGATGCTCGACCCGAAAATGGTGGAACTCAGCCGCTTTAACGGCTTGCCGCATTTGCTTGGCAACGTAGAAACAGAACAAGAACGCATCATCGGCGTGCTGCGCTGGTGTACCCGTGAGATGGATCGGCGTTACAAGCTGCTCGAAGAAAACGCCGCCCGCAACATCGACACCTACAATTCACGGTTGGGACGCAAGAAACGCGACGAATATATGCCCTATATCGTCATTTTGATCGACGAAATAGGCGATTTGATGCTGTCTAACCCGGACGAAACCGAAAAGACCATTACCCGACTGGCACAAATGGCGCGTGCGGTAGGAATGCATCTGGTCGTCGCCACACAGCGCCCCAGCGTAGATGTAATCACGGGCTTGATCAAGGCGAATTTCCCCTCGCGGATTGCGTTCTCAGTCGCGTCTGGCACAGACTCACGGGTGATTCTGGATTCTGTCGGTGCGGAAACGCTCATGGGGCGCGGCGATATGCTCTATCAAGCCGCTGACGCGATGGCTCCCCGCCGTTTGCAAGGGTGCTGGGTATCTGACGATGAAGTGCGTACTGTTGTCAATTACTGGAAGGCGTGGAAAATAAAAGAGGACATCAAAGAACCGCCGACATCTGATTATCAACCCGCCCCTTGGGAGCGCGGCTTAACACGGCGCGAAGTCCTCTCCGAGACTGACCCGATGCTAGAACAAGCGATCAGCGTGGTTGTGGCGGAAGGTGAAGCGTCGGCGTCGCTCATCCAACGCAAACTGAATCTGGGTTATCCCCGTGCGGCGCGTATTATGGATTTGCTGGTGGAATTGGGCGTCGTGGGCGAATTCAAGGCGGATCGCCGCAGCCGCGAGGTGTTGATTAAGCCGGGAAGCGACCCATTCAAAGACTTGATCGAAAAACGCCTGAACGAGAAGGAATAAAAAGAAGTAGACAGTTCACAGTAGACAGTAAAAACAGTTCTTTAACTATCTACTGTGAACCGTAAACTGTGAACTTTCAATTCTTTTACGAGGCGAGAGGGGCGATACACTCCGGTGTATCCATGCGGGCGTTGTTGACCACTTTCGACACTTCATAGGCGGTCATATCACTGGAGTCGTAGGGTTTCATCAAGGCTTTGAGTTTGTCTACCGGGACATCATCGGTACTCAACCACAGCGCGTAATCCTCGCGGCGCAAAATGACAGGCATCCGGTCATGAATCGGCTGCATGAAGTCGTTTCCATCTGTCGTCAAAATGCTGAACGTGCGTAGTTCTTCCCCTTCGGGACTACGCCATACATCCCACAAGCCCGCCATGCCGAACACTTCACGATTTTTCAGGTGAATGAACATGGGCGCTTTGCCCTTTTCGCGCACCTGCCATTCGTAGAATCCGCTGGCAGGAATGAGGCAGCGACGGCGCTTAAACGGCGTGCGAAACGAGGGCTTTTCGGCAGCCGTTTCTGACCGCGCATTGTTCATCTTCGCCGCGCCAGCAGCATCTTTCGCCCATGATGGGACTAAGCCCCAACGCAAATACGAGACTTCATCTGCCTTGTCGTTGATGATGACCGGAAGCGTCTGCGTCGGCGCAATGTTGTAGCGCATCGCCATGTCGGGAGCGGCTGACAAATTGAATTCTTGCTGAATCAGGTTGGGATCAGCAATCAGAACAAAACGACCACACATGATGAATGCCTACTTTCTTCTTCCGCGCTTTGGTTCAGGTCCTTTGCCCATTTCAGCGATCTGGCGAACCATCGCCAGCGCCGCCAAACCTAAGCCGAGAACATCGCCGGTCTGCACGCGATTCTGTCCATCGTTGGGCTGACCGTTATCAAACACGGCACGGGTATACATATATGCGGATACCAAGCCGAACAGCATCCCCGCCGCCGCACCAATGATGTATGACTGGGTTTTCCATGAATTGCTGCGCGAATTTGGGGTAGGAAGTAGATTACTCATGTGTTTCCTTTCGTGATGGACTTTCAAACTTGCTCAGTTTGTCGATAAAAGCGAATCGAGAATTCACATTGATTGAGGCACGCGCCGCACGGTCAGTAATGCTGTAAGTGCGGTCACGCAGTTTTATGGTTACGCCTTCGATGCGGGTGAGGAGTGCTGCCGTTTTATCATGGGCGGTGTTCATGCCGAATACCATCAAAACCATGAGCAGATAGATCGGGAACATGCACACGACCACCGGGCAAAGGACGAACAGCGTTAGGAAGAAATCTCCGATGATCGCTATGCGTGCGCCGCCTTGACTCGCCGCAATAATCATCAAAATCAACAGTAAAAGCAGACCGCCCGCGAACGGCAGCCAGATCGTCAAGCGGGTTTGCCGTCGGTGTTCACGGATCGTTTCTGTCTCGATTGGCGCCATAGAATTCAACGGCAGGGGATACACGGTTTTAACCGGGTGGGGAATGCCGTCTTGTCTCCTCTCGTTCAACTAGGTCAATCGCTCCCCGAAGGGAGGTCGTTTTTTGCCGTAAAGCTGGAAAACGACCAAACCGCCTCCCCTTGCGGGGGTAAAGTTTGCCTCGCCAATGTTATTTCGGCTTGTCGCGCTCAACACACCGACTTAGACCCTCAGCCTGTTTAATGTTGAACGATAGAGCTACAGACTGGCTCGCATCCGTAGGTATCATGACCGAGATAACGTAGCCCCGTCAGTCTTGCGACTGGTGGCTGAGGCTGGTCAGCATGAGCCTGCATCACTGCATGCTCCCGGTTTTATCCGGGGGTCGCTGACATCCCTGTCTAGGTGCATTTTGTAACAAACTACATTATAGCCTGTCGGCATAACAGAGGCAATAGGCGTAGATGAACTTGTCAGCTAGAATTAATTTTTAGTGCAAACACACTATGAGACTCCCTTCTCTATATGTCGAAAACAAGAGAAAACATGACAGACTATTTAAACTTTTCACCGGAAGTCAAAGCGGCGCTGGATGAAAACCGTCCGGTGGTGGCGCTCGAATCCACGTTGATCACACATGGGCTGCCCTATCCGGCGAATCTCGAAACGGCGCAAGCGATGGAAGCGGCAATCCGTGACGCGGGAGCAACCCCCGCCACGATTGCGATTCTTAAGGGAAAAATCACTTTTGGCTTGACGAACGATCAGCTAGAAATGCTGGCAACCGCGCAAAACGTCCGCAAGTGCAGCCGCCGCGATTTACC
>JBBQRJ010000070.1:0-14788 GCA_038214955.1 Aggregatilineales bacterium
CCTCTGATATAACGGCGATCTTTTCGGTGAACATTTGGGATGAGGAAAACATTAACTGGTGGCATGTAGGGGATTACATCGAGATTGTTGTTTGCTTTGATGGGCAGTAGTGCTTGTTTACACTGCTTGCGTTCCAGTCGAAACCCGATCCGCTTGTAAAATAGCCTCGCATTATTCCCCTGCATTTGAATGATCCACGCACCTGCGTACTGATTGGCTTTGAAACGCAATTTGCCGACAATCCCGAATTGCAGCAGCAGCAAATGGACTTGTCGCGCCAGTTGTTCGGAGATAGTGCAGAACTCAACACCGAGTTTGTGCGCGGAACCATCTGTATCAAACAAGCCTTGCAAGAATGCGCGTACATTTTCTTGCATCGAAAGTAGGATACTCCAAGGGACTTGTTTATCTTTTGCCCCTGCATTCGATAAGCCCAATTTGTCGAGCCAACGCATCAGGATTCTGTTTCCAATTCTGCACATGACGGCAGTTGTGCCAGATTTCTTGGTAACACTCATGTGCAGGTTAAGCGTTTCTGCCCAATGTCGATAGGTGTTTATGATTTCAGGATCATTGGCGGTGAGTTGTGCGGATGAAGCAGCGGTTAAGCAACCATCACCAATCAACAACCCGAACACATATGCGGTTTCTATATCAAGCTGTGTCGGAAATCTTGGGTGAATGGAATTTCCGTGTGCTTCAAACTCAAACACAGGTAATTCGGTGAAATTTCCCCACACTGCGCCATGTCGCTGAATCGCCACAAAATCGCCTACCTGAATATCCTGCATAGTTTTCCAGCACTTTTGTCCTTGCGGCGAAAGGGTCAAAACAGGATGCGTGTAGGTCGCTTGAAGTTGATAACACATCCGTGTTTCGATACGCTTAGTCGGTTTCACCCCACTATCGTAAAAGTGACTGGTTTGGCGCAAACCGTCAATCGATTGCACACCAATTTCGAGAGGCACAAAGTCATCAACAATGGTTTGATCTGGCTTTACACTCTTGACTTGTATAAAGCCCTTATCGCTAGAAATATATGTATTTTCACTTACGCATTTTCCGATGCCCGGGTCCCCACCGATGAGGATGATGCTGCCGGGAACGAGTCCGCCGCCCATGACGCGATTCATCTCGCCAATGGGGATCGTCCAGCGTTTTGTCGCATCTTGGCTGATGTCACTCAGCTTTTGCGGCTGGCTGTGCGGCAGTACAACCCGTTCGCGGGTGGTGGTTTTGCCGCCAACTTTGGTTACTTCGACAAATTCTTCAACCATCGTGTTGAATTCACTGCACGATGGACAGCGTCCCATATAACGCGGGGACTGTCGCCCGCAGTTCTGGCAGACAAACTTGCTTTTCGTCCGGGTGGATGCCATTAGTTCACCTGTGAATTAGAACGTTTGTTTGCGTTGATTATAGCGTAAATCGGGGTGAATGCCAGCGGCGCTAGTCGAGGTTGTCCGACGATTTGAGCGCCTCAAGGGTCGAGGTTGCCAATCCATCGGGCGCGTACAAACTTGGATGCTGCAAGTGGTAGCACAACACCATGAGATGATGTACTTCCCAATTGGCGGGATTCTCATGCTCCCAGTAGAGCATCTGGTGAAAGTGTGCTTCACAGGTGATGCCGTCGCGCCATTGTGTGCCGCATCCGGGACATATCTCATTCATTAGGGTGACTCTTCTCCTATCCAGACGCCATATTGTAAACCAGTGTGCGCGGAAAATGACGATCCGCTATAATTCCAACGATGTGAACGTGAGGAGTAGTGATTGCGGCAATTATTGAAATTTTTCGTCGCGCTGACTCTGTTGGCGTGCGCGGCGTGTGGTGGTGATCCAGCGAGTCCAAATAATCAGGCGGTTTCCCCGACGCAAGCGGCTTTGCCCACGAATGAAGCGGGATCGCCCATCGTCGCACGGGTCAACGATCAAGAGATCACGCTGGCACAGTTGAACGGTATGGTCACGCAGTTTGGTCAACAGGGCGATGCGGCGTATGTGCGTTCGATGGCGCTGCAAACGTTGATCGAGCAAACGCTCATTCGACAGGCAGCCGCCGCGCAAAGCGTCACCATCAGCGATGCAGAACTCGACGCCGCGCTGCAATCGAATGTCGATCAAGCGGGCGGAACAACGGCATGGCAAACGTGGCTGACCAGCAACGGCTACAGCGAAGAAGTTTTCCGCGAGTCGCTGCGTGACACTCTGATCACGCTGCGAATGCGCGATCTACTGACCGCCGATTTGAACGGCGATGTGCCGCAAGTTCATGCGCGGCATATTTTGCTGGCAACTGAACAAGAGGCGATGGATGTGCTTCAACGACTGCAAAACGGCGATGATTTTGGGGCGCTGGCGGCAGTCTATTCGCGGGACGTGACGACTCGCATCAACGGCGGGGATTTGGGCTGGTTCGCGTTTGACGAACTGCTAGAACCGGCGCTCTCGGAACAGGTTTTCGCACTGCAAGCCGGCGAAATTGTGGGTCCCGTGCAAACCGGACTCGGCTTTCATATCATTCAGTCGCTAGAGCGGGCAGATCGTCCGTTGACCGAAGACAAACGGGCGTTTATCGCACAGGCACGCTTTGAAAACTGGCTTAACCGCCTGCACTCTGACGCCGCTATTGAACAATATATTTAAGGGTAGGAGCTAAAACGATGGGACGGGGAAGTAACCGCATCTACAACATTCTCTCGATCATATTTCTGGTGCTGGCTTTCGTCGTCCTGTTGGTCGTCGCCGGACGCATGACACAGCCGCCTATTTTCATACCAACGCCTGTCGTTATTTTGCCGACAGCGGCATTTTTACCCACCTTTACGCCGACCAATACCCATACGCCTGTGCCGCCGACAATCACGCCATCGAATACACCAGAGCCGACGTTCACGGAAACCTACACATGGACTCCGACCTTCACATGGACGCTGATCCCGACACGCGAATTGACGGCAGTTCCCCCGACTCAAACGTTTACGCCTGAGCCTCCAACCTTGACAGGCGCACCGAGCGCCACGATCACGCCGTCGCTGACGATCACGTTTACGCTGACGCCAAGCGCCATCCCCTCAGCGACTCAACCGCTGCCGCCGTCGTCAACGCCGAATAACTTCACGCCACAGCCGACTGAACCGCCGCCGTCCCCGTTCCCGTTTGCGCTGCGCGATAATCAGCCGCCCACCTACACGCTCAATTTTGCGAATTCGGCGGGCTGTTCGTGGCAGGGAATCGGCGGGCAGGTCAGCGATATGTCGGCTCAGGCAATTGGCGGCATTCGCGTGCATGTTTACGGTTCCGGCATTGATACGTATACCTCCAGCGGGTCGAACTCGTTGTATGGCGCGTCGGGCTGGGAAGTGCCGCTCTCCAACACCGTCAACACCAACATCTATTTTGTCGAACTGCAATCGCAAGGCGGGACGATCATCTCTGAGACGGTACAGGTACGGTTTTCGGGAGTTTGCCAGCAGAACTTGGCGCTGGTCAATTTCGCGCAAACTCGCCCGTTCTAGTGCGATAACCTCACCCTCCAACCTCCTCTCCGAAAAAGGAGAGGGGGAGAAAAACAGGCTCTCGTTTATGACTGACCGTTTTCCGCCTCTCCCAGATAATCCCCCTCCAGAGGGGGAAACTGCGATGCTTAAAGAACCGCCACCTCCACGTAAGGCGATACCGCGCAAACCGCGCCGTGATCCGCGCCCTTATAACCTCGTCGCACTGTTGATGTTGATGCTGACCTGTGGTGTGATCGGTTATCTCGTGCTGGTGTGGCAAAATCCATTTTCGGCGCTCAACCCGCTTGCGCCGCCGACTCTGCTGCCGCGCATCATCACGGCAACGTATACCCCGACATGGACGCATACGCCGACTCAAACGTTTACGCCATCACGCACACCCACCCCCAGCGAGACGTTTACGCCCGCCCCTACAGCGACGTTCACGCCTGTATTCATCGAAGGGTTTAGCACGCCGTTCGGCACGCCCCCCGGTGAAGCAATTGAGTATCCGTATGTCGTTCCCGGCGCACGGATAATCTACTTGACTAATCCGGCGGGACGCGACGGCTGTCGCTGGTCGAGCATTGCGGGGTCGGTGATCGATGCAAACGGAGTCGCGGTGGAGGGTTACGGCATTCGCATTGTGGGGAATGAAGTAGATCAAACGATTGCGACGGGCAGTTCACCCGGTTTTGGTCCCGGCGGGTTTGAGCTAGAACTTGGGAATGCGGCGCAAGACGCGACCTACATCACCCAGTTGTTGGATGCAACCGGATTTCCGGCGTCCCCCGTCTACACGGTAGAGACTCGAAGCGACTGCACCCAGAATATCGCGGCGCTGCGATTCATCGCCCAGTAATGCTGTGCTCAACAAAAACAGGTGGAGACAAACAGAAAACGTTTTGACAGACGCTTGAAGATTTGTTAGCATGTGCATTATGTACATCTATAATCGTTTAACTCACTCTCAAAATACACGCCTTCTCACACTAGCGGTAATCCTCGGTTTGTTCTGTGGCGTGGTGGTCTACCTGTTCCGCCGCACTATCGACCTGTTTCACGAATTGTTTAATGGTTTTCTGACAGAAAATATCCTCGCGCCCTTGCTGGGTGTGTTTGGTGGAGTCGTGGCACTTGCAATCGGCGGTTTGATCGTCGGTATGATTATGCAGCGCTTTATCGGTCACGAGCGGCATCATGGCGCGGCGGGGATTATGGAAGCCGTTGCGCTGGCAGGGGGCAGACTCCGCTACCGACGAATGCCGTTCAAGGCGCTGGCATCCGCGATTTCGCTAGGCGCGGGCGCATCCATAGGACCCGAAGACCCCTCTGTCCAGATCGGCGCTAATCTCGGCTCATGGATCGGTCAGCGCTTGGATATCAGTGAGGATCATATGCGCTTATTGGTCGCAGCAGGGGCAGCAAGCGCGATTGCGGCGGCATTCAAAGCACCATTTGCGGGCGTGTTCTTCGCGCTGGAAGTCATCCTCAACAGCGCGTTTGAAACGCGATCTTTTGGCGTAATTGTGTTGGCGGCGGTTGTTTCCTCGGCGGTGACTCAAGCAGTTGATCCGGCGGCAGAAATCGGACCACTCACATATACGTTGGGTAGCCCGCTCGAAATCCCGTTGTTTATCCCGCTTGGCATCATTCTGGCGCTGGTCGCTGCGTTGTTCATACGTGCGATCGATTGGCAGCATCACCTATGGAACGAACAAATTCACTTATCGCTTCCGGTCAAGACGGCGTTAGCAGGCGTGATCTTGGGTCTAGTCGGGATAGCCTTTCCGCAAGTTTTAGGGATCGGTCGTGAGTCGATCAACGGCATACTGAGCGGCGAAATCGCATACCCATTTCTTTTATTGATCGCGTTGGGACTGCTGAAAATCATCATGACAGCCCTCAGTGTAGAGGCAGGATTCGTGGGCGGTGTGTTCGCGCCAACCCTGTTCGTTGGTACGATGCTGGGGAGCGCCTACGGACAGGTGTTGAATCGTTTTTTGCCCACCGTGCTGACTAGTGACGTACAAACCTACGGCATTGCGGGAATGGCGGCGACTCTCGCGGGCGTTGTCCGCTGTCCAATCACGGCGATTTTGCTGGTGTTCGAGCTGACAAACGATTATCGTTTGATTTTGCCGATCATGCTGTCAACGGTAGTCTGTGTGATCGTTGTAGAGCAAATCGAACCGTTTGGAATTTACGTGCGCGGACTCAAACGTAAGGGTGTGCATTTGCCGCAAGGTAGCGAAATTGATCTGCTGCAAACCGTAAGAGTCCTCGATGTGATGCGGACACCTGCGCCAACCATCTCCGAAAATGCTTCGCTGATCGATTTGCGGGATACGCTGCGCCGTGAGCAAGTACGCACGCTGTCGGTTATTGATGCTGAAGGACAGTTGATCGGGGTCGTCACGCTGTCCGATTTACAGCGGGCTTTTCAACCCGGAAATAACACGTTTGCCAGCAGGATATCTCCTGATTCATATCCCGTGGTTGGCTCAATCTGTACCCGCAAGCTGATCACGGTGGTGGCTGATGAAGGGTTGCAATCGGCGGTACGCCTGTTAGAAACGCACAATATTGCTGGAGTCCCTGTCGTTGATCCGAACACGGGAACGCTCGTTGGATTGTTCAATCGGCACGGCATTGTTCGTGCTTACAAACTCGCGTTGGAGCGTAAAACCAGCGATAAGAAGATGGCTCAACAGGTACGTTTACATCACCTGACATCGCTAGAGGTGTATCAATTCCGTGTAGAGCAGGGCGCACCTTTAGCAGATCATCGGATTGTGGAAGTGAAATTCCCAGCGCAAACAGTCGTCGTTGCTGTAGAGCGCGGCGGTCACGCTTTTACCCCTAACGGCAGCACCTTGATCAACGTGGGCGATTGGGTGACGTTTGTTGCTCCGCACGGTGCAGGCGAGGCGATCCGTGAGGTTACGACTTCGGTAACGTGACAAACGCACTGTTGTGCGTTCCTAGAGCATATTAATGGCTTGATCCACGAACCAGCGGTGTTGATCGACCATGCGGCGCTCGATGACGGGATCAAGCGCCCATGTGCGGATCAGCGTGCTTTGCGGGTCAATACGGTGAGCGATTTGCTCAAATTCTGGGTGAATCAATAGGGCGATCCACACTGGGATCGCCCTATTAAGAAAGCCGTGATTGTTTACCCGCCTAACGCGGTAGTCGGAATCCACACGAGGTTTGCCTGACAAGCGATCCAGACCTGCGCGAAATCGCCGCTGGTTTGGCTGACGTACCAGTTACCCGCTGGCAGATCAAAGGTCGTGCGTGCGCCGATGCTCGCTTCATAGTAAGTGGGTGCGCCCAACGGCACATTGCGGATCACCGAACCCGATGGCAGCGGAGTCGTGCAAGCGGCGGCACCGGGAGCAACGGTGCTTCCGGGCAAGCCATCAAAATCACCGACGCCGTTGGCACTCATCGAATAGCCCCCCGTATCCTGTGCATTGGCATCGTCAAAGATGACGAGGTAGTAGGTCGTTGCAGCAGTCAAGTTGAGGGTGAGGCTGGTGACAGGTCCATTGTTTGAGATCGCAATGCAGTTCGGATAAGCGGCAGCAGGGTTGAAACTGCTGTTCATGATATAGAAACTGGCGTATGCAGAGACCGGAGCGACGGAAGTCAGCGTGAAGCTGTATGAACCTGTCGCCGTCACCGTGAAGGGATATGCGTCGTAGCGTACTGGCGTAACCCCTTGCCCTGTACAGGTGGGCGTGTTTCCAAAGACGACGGGCATGGTAGGGTCGCCCGCGAATGTCCCACTAAAGCCAGCCGACCCTGCGAATACTGCACCTGCGCTCATGCCCAAAGTCAGTACGATGAGTAGGATTGTTACCCCAAGTAAAGAACGAGTCTTCATGCAATTCTCTCCTGTATGTTTACGGTTATCTGGTGCAGCGAAACTACAGTGATAGTTTACAGGTTAGCATACTATGGCAAGCATAGCATCCGACTTTGGTATGAATATTGTTTTTAACTCACCTTACGCAGGGTGTCAGTTTGACCCCCACCCCGCTCGCTGCGCTCGCCTCCCTCCCCAGAATTCAGGGGAGGACGCCAACAGGAGTCTGCTTGCTCCCCTCCTCGAATTCGGGGAGGGGTCGGGGGTGGGGTCAGAAATAACGATCTGCGTAAGGTGAGTTTTTAAGAGTCGATAGGCAGACTAGCACAGTTCCCTGATGATTGCACAAGGAACGCCGCGACCCATCCCCCGTCCACGCGATACCAGTTGCCGCCCGCGTTCCTCGCGGTGACTCCTGCCGGAGCAAATAACTGCCCGACGATTCCGTTATAGGTGCCATCCGACGCGGGTTGATTTCGCACATTGACGAAATCGTTCACGGGTTGGACGATACACTCTGCCGTCGGCGCGGGCGGCGGCGAGTCGAAGTGACAGCCTACTGATAACGACACTCCCACCGTGTTAATCCACCCATTTTGCGTTAAGCCGAATGTGCCAATGCGAACCCACCTATTCGCGCTGTCGCCGTTGCTTTCCAGCACGGCGAAGCGATCTCCCGCCGCAATGGAGAACAACGCGGGTTGAGTCGCGTCCTGTGACCCGTAGGCGCTGATTTGCTGATTGATCATGGCGCTGCATTGCAAGTTTTCGCCGGGCATACCGGGCGCGTCTGCCAGAAAAATGTCACACCCCGCAGAAGGGACAGCGGCGGTTGCATTAATCCACGCGGCGCTGCCGCCGCGCAGCAGCACGCGATACCAATCCCCGATTTGACCATAAGCCCGCCCGACGACGAGGAATTGCTCGCCTGATGTGGCGTCCATAACCCATTGGCTCGTTGTCGGGTCGCTGACGAGGCTGGTGGGCGCGTTGACCTGTGCCACACAGTAAGGCGTGCGGAAACCCGCGTTGAGTCGCGGCGTGTTGGTGAACATTAGGACGTTTTCGCAGCCTTCGGAATAAGGCGTGGTTCGATCATTCACCCAACCGTCGGGCGTGCGTCCAAAGGTGGTGATTTGCAACCAGCCTTCCCCGTCGATCTCGGCGCGGTTGCGAATGGCATAACGATCCCCTAATTCAGCGCCAAATGCGCTGGTTGTGCCGTTCGGTTCGGTCATGGCTTGCACATTGGCATTGATGAAGGCATAGCATTGTAGGTCAGCACCGGGAACGCCGGGACTCTGCGCGAGGAAAGCGTTACAGCCTTCAGAGAGCGCCCCGCTGGTGACGGGAATCCAGCCGCTGTTGCTTGAATCTAGGAGTACCTGCACGAGCGATCCTAGTTCGCTCATGGTTTGCGAGGTGACGAGGTGGGTTTCACCCGCCGCAAACGCAGCCCCATAGACAAAATCGGGGTTGAACGAGGTGATCAGGTTGCCGACAAGGTTGGTTGTGATCGTGCAATAGGGGACGCTCATCGGGTTTTGATCGCCGTTTTCGGCGGTAGCAATCGGAAGCGAGGCACAATCGCCCGATGTCGCTACGACCCGCCCCGCGACCCATCCATTTGAAATGCGGAACCATTCGCCGTCGCTGCTGCGTCCGGTTGCTGGCGTGGGCAGCGTGATTTGCGCGATCACGGTGGAGTCACCGCCAGCCGTGGAAGGTTCAGAGCGCACATTGCTTAAGCCGCCGTTGGGCGAGAGGATGCAGCTTGAAACGGTGGGAGTCACGCCGGGAGTGCCGATGGGCGCAATCGTGCCGATGGGCGTTACCGTGACTATAGGTGTTGCCGTTGGTATGGAGATGAAACGCGCATCGCACACGACGACTAACGCGCCATCGGCGGCGACACGCACATTGATCTCGCCGCTGGCAAAGGTCAGCGTGACGTTGTAGGCGACAATCTCTGTGCCGATGTCTGTCCCTGCCACCAGCGGACAGCCGAGCGATGTACTGCGCGTGCGATCTAAGGAGTAGCGCCACGTTATTGGCGAGTCGGTGGTGTTGAGCGCGGTTTGCGCGGCGCGAATCGTAATCTGGAACAGCGGATCAGGAATGGATTGGGCTGAAACCAGAGAAATATGAATGAGCAAGAGAAACAGGAACAAAAATAGAGCGAATTTCGGTAGGCGCATAGTTTATTCTCTCTCTTGGATGCATGAGACACACTCAACACGATAACACAGGTTCAGATGGTTCGTAGCAAGTAAAAGCAACCTCACCCCCCGACCCCCTCTCCGAAAAGCGAGAGGGGGAGCAAGCAGACACCCTGCGTAAGGTAAGTTTATGACGTGAATTTCGTAAAAATTACACTTTAAAGATGTTAGTTGATTTTTAATGGGCTAAGATGCTTTATAATCTCTCCCAGAAGATGGAGTCTCCTCTCCCTCCAAAGCAGTACAGTACGTCATTCGTTAAGCACCAAAGCACTGAGGAGGTTTTTGTGTTACATAAAAAACACATTTTTATCCTTTTTGTATTTAGTTTGCTGGTTATTGTCCTAGGCGCAAACGTGACTGCGTTTGCACAGGACGATGGCGGCGACCCCATTGGTGATGTTGCTGCGTTAAGCAGCCAGTTGGCTGGCACACGCAGCAATGTTCCGGTCACGCAAGGCATGACCGCCAATCGTGGGTCGCTCGTAGAAACCGGCGTCGTCTTAGCTGATGGTCGCATTCTTGTGATCGTCGAGCTTCAAGCAGAACCCGCCGCCCTCACCTATGCCCGTTCGGGTGGTGAACAGGGTGGGTTGACAGCAGAATCGATGCGTGCTTCGCAGCAGTCCATTGTTGCGGCGGAACAGGCATCCTTCGTCAGCAGCTTAAGTTCAAGCGGCATTGTGGCGGAACAGTTGTCGAACACCGACACCGTAGCCAACACCGTCACACTGGCGATTCAGCCAGATCAACTGCGCGTATTGGCGTCACGCCCCGATGTTCTCGGCGTGTACCGCGTGCAGCGTGCGGAACGTCAAATGCTTGACACCCTGCCTTACCTTGACGTTCCTGCTATTTGGAGCGGGTATGAGGGCGGCGAATACACGGGTCAAGGCGTCGTCATTTCGATGATCGACTCCGGTTTGGATTACACTCACACGGACTTCGGCGGCGATGGCACCTATCCCGTTACCGACACGGCGCGTGATGTCCTCGGTGACGAGGCGAACTTCCCCGGACCAAAGGTCATCGGCGGTTATGATTATGTCGGTGACGACTACTTGGGGAGTTCTCCCAATGAACTCGGCGCTCCTGATCCTGATCCGATAGATTGTTCCATCCTTGAGGGCTATGTCGGTCATGGAACGCACACAGCAGGTACCGCGGCGGGCTATGGCGTCAATGCCGATGGCACAACCTTCACAGGCGACTATGCCACGATTGACCTCAGCACCCTGAGCGTAGGTCCCGGCGTCGCGCCCGAAGCCCAGTTGATCGCCATGAAGGTGTTCGGCTGCGATGGTTCGACGTACTACAACTACATGATCTCCGCGATGGACGACTCGGTATCGGGTCGCTACAGCGGCGGCGTGCAAGCAGACGTGATCAGCATGTCCGTCGGTGGAGCCTTCGGCACAGGCGCTGATGATCCATTTATCGATTTCTTTGATCGTGTCGTGGATAACGCCGCCCTCGCTGGCACGTTGAGCGTGTTCTCGGCGGGCAACGAAGGCAATACCTTCTATGTGACAGGCGGACCCGCTACAGCGGGCGGCGCGATCAGCGTTGCCTCGATCAGCGTGGGCGCGACAGATGCGGGTATTCTGGTCGCTGGCACCACTGCCGATGGCTATTATGCCGCGCAAAGCTCCAACAGCCCGGTCACTTCGACGGTGGGTCCATCTCCGCTGCACTTTGTCAATGACGGCTGCCAGCAAGCCGACTGGCAAGGTTTCCCGGCGAACACGATTGGGTTGGTCGATTGGGCGGAAGTGAACGGCGCATTCCCGTGTGGTTCGACGGCGCGTCAAAACGCGGCACGCGCAGCAGCAACGACCTACGGTCAACCGCTGCCCATCGGCATTTTGATGTTTGCCAGCGTCCCGTCGGAATTCATCGGCATCTCATGCACTTCCAACGGTCCCAACATCCCCTGCTTGGACATTCAACAGGCAACGGGTCAACTGCTGTTGACGAATATCGCTACAGCACATGTGACCCTGGATCCGTCGTTTGTGGTTGCGGCGGCAGACCTCGCAAGCACCATTTCAGGGTTCTCGTCACGTGGTCCTCGTCACTCTGATGCCGATGGTGGCATCAAGCCTGATATGGCAGCCCCCGGTCAGCACAACGTCTATTCGGCGGGGTCTGGCACGGGTAGTCTGGCGTGGGGCTTGGGTGGTACGTCAATGGCGACCCCGCACGTCGCGGGCGCAGCCGCCCTGTTGTTGAGCAGTGATCAGTATGACAACTGGACGCCTTATCAAATCAAGGCGCTGTTGATGAACACGGCGAACAACGATGTGTATTTCGGCAATAACATTAATGGTCCGCGCATTGGTACATCACGCGGTGGGTCAGGCATTCTCGACGTTCACGATATGTTCAACAGTTCGGTGATCGCTTTCAACAGCAATTACCCTGAACTGGTGGGCGTGAACTTCGGTCAGCTTGAAGTCCCGCGTGGTGGTGGTGAAATCACCGTAAACCGTTCGGTCACGCTGATGAATCGCGGCGCTGCTGATGCACAATACAATCTGTGGATTGACCTGATCAACGATAACAATATCGGCGAATTCTCCGTATCGCCGAGCAGTGTCACGGTTCCAGCGTGGTCAAGCATAACGGTCATTGTGACGATCACCGCACAGTCGAACTTTGGCACACAATTACCGTATAACAACGGCGATCCTAGCGTGACGTTCAATCAGGGCGATGAAGCGCGTCACTTCCTGTCGGAAGAAACCGCCAATTTGATCGCTACTCCTGTGACAGGTGGTCTTGTGCCGCTGCGCGTGCCGCTGTATGCGTCGCTGCGTCCGGCGTCAGACCGTTACATGCTCGATAACCCGTACACGTTTGCAGACAGCGGCGTCGTGGGTGAAGGGTTCATCTTCGGTGGTGGCGCGAACATCTACTCTGGCGAAAATACGCCTGAAGATGTGATCTCGCTGGCGTCGGCATATGAACTGGTCGGCACAGACACGCTGCATGATACGTTCTATCCGCAGCCAGAACTCGACATCGAACACGTCGGTATTTCGTCTGGTGACGCTGGTATCGGCTTGGGGCGTGAAATTCATTTCGGTCTGTCGATGGCAGATGACATCTCCACGCTCAATGCGGTAGAGATTAGTATCTTCATTGATGTGAACCAGGACGGCTTCACAGGTGCGAACGATGACTGGGTGGTCTTTACCACAGGTCTAACTGACGCGGCGGGTGATCCGCAGGATGTGTTCTACAGCGTCCTCGCGCCGATGTCTACGGGCAGCGGCTACCTGCACGACTGGATCAACTGGGCAGATGGTTCGCTGAATACGTATATCTTTGAAAACAACGTGTTCAACATCGACATCTATTCCGACCTTGTTCTGCCCTACGGTGGCGCTGTGGGTACGCGCTCGATGTTGACGGACGACACCGAATTCAATTTCTTCGTCAGCACCTACAGCTATGATGTGGGCGATGTCGTGGACGTTACTCCGGTGATGACCTACGACGTTGGCAGCCAGAACATCGACACCTTCTACGGGGATTTTGGCGCGAACGTTTCGTTCGACGGCGGCGGTTTCTTCTCTGGCATCGGTTTCGCCTACGATTTCAGCGACTACGACCCGACCACATCGACACAAGCACCGGCGATCCTCGTGCTGCATCATCACAACGACTCCAGCACGGTTGCCTTTACGGGTGAAGAATTCCACCGCGCCGAAGTCGTGACCATCGATGTGCCGCAAGTCGATGTCAGCATCGAGAAGTCCGCTGAAATTGAGACGGCTGACCCCGGTGAAGAATTCACGTATACGCTGGAAATCCTCAACTGGGACGACGGACGTTTCGCCAACGGTTATGTGGTTGACGAACTGCCCGATGCACTGTCCTTGCTCGGTTGGTGGAGTAACGATGCGAACGTCACCTGTGAACATACAGGCGAACCGATTGGTGGTACGGTCACATGCTGGTTCTCGGAAGTCGCGCCGCAGCTTGAAGAGCTGATCTCCATCTATCTGGATGTCAAAGTTGATCCGACATTCGCAGGTGAAATCGTCAACACGGCAACCATTTACCCGAACGCAATTGATCCGTTCCCGTTTGACAATGACAGCACCTGGGTTATCACCGTTGCGCCCGAAGCACCATGGGGCATCAGCCCGTGGGGTAACGAACCGAGCAACATGCCGACCTTTGTATGGTCAAATGTCCCCGGTGGGCAGTGGTATCAACTGCAAGTCTATGAAAACACGGCTCAAGGGATTATCGAAGCCAATGGTCAACAACCCTTGTTTAGCCAGTGGTATGACGGTGGTCTGGTGTGCGCGGGCGCAAATTGCTCGGTCACGCCGAACCTGAACCTTGCGACAGGGAACTACTGGTGGACTGTCCAGGCGTGGCACAGCACAGGCGGTTTCAGCGACTGGAGTATGCCGACCTACTTCACGGTCACGGCTATGACAGGCACGCCCACACCGATTGCACCGATGGGATCGACAACCAGCACTAACCCGGCGTTCCAATTCACAGATGTCCCCGGCGCGGATAGCTACTACCTGTGGCTTGATGCAGGGACGGGTCCGAACGTGGGTCACATCATTGATATGTGGGTGAATGATGGTGACGTGTGCGACGGCTACAACTGCTTTGTTGACCTCGGCTTGAACCTGCTGGCGGGTAACTACAGTTGGTACGTACAAGCATGGAGCGATACGGGTGGTTACAGCG
Source organism: Aggregatilineales bacterium (assembly GCA_038214955.1). Lineage (GTDB taxonomy): Bacteria > Chloroflexota > Anaerolineae > Aggregatilineales > Phototrophicaceae > Flexifilum. The sequence goes on from JBBQRJ010000070.1 coordinate 14,322, forward strand.
CGTGGACTGCCGCAACGCCGTTCACCGTTGCGATTGCCCCGATGACCCCGATTCTGTGGGCGCCGACGGGAAACATCTATGTCAACAATCCTGCATTCGAATGGTCGGCTGACCCCACCGCCACATGGCATTATGTGTGGATTGCGGGCGAAACCGGGACGATTTGGGCGCAGTGGTACAACAGTTCCGTTTGCGACGAAACCAACGCCTGTGAGATTTGGCTGCCCTTCCCGTTGACGACTGGCTTCTATACGTGGTGGGTACAGTCGTACAGCCCGTATGGTGGGTTCAGCGCATGGAGTGCGGGTACAAACTTCACCGTTGCTATTCCGCCAGTCGCGCCAACTCAGGTTGCGCCGATGGGCATGATCGACAGTGGCAGCCCGTCATTCATCTTCAATCCGGTTGCGGGTGGCGATTGGTACTACATCTGGGTTGCGGGTCCTAACGGTCACGTGGCAGATGTG
>JBBQRJ010000071.1:0-14787 GCA_038214955.1 Aggregatilineales bacterium
TTCGTGTACGTTCGGTTCGTGTGTCTTTGTGTCATGTGACTCTCTTTACCAACTCTCGACGGTTAATCCATCGACGTGCTGAAAATGCTGATCTTTGGTCAGCAGGATTAAATCATGTTGTAGGGCAGTTGCCGCAATCCATATATCATTTTGCGGAATGGGGCGACCTTTACGGCGCAATTGGGCGTGAACCTTCCCATAGCGACGGGCTGTCTCCGAATCGCAATTTAGCACACTTCTCTGGGATATGAAGTCATCTACACGCTTGCGATTGACCTCAAGATTTGCTGACTTTTCAGCCCCCCAATACAACTCGCCAACTGCAATAGAAGGGACATAGAAATCAACTTGTGCAAGAAGATTTACCATTTCTGGATGGTTGTTGAGTAAAGCGATAGCGGCGTTGGTGTCTATTAGGTAAATTCTACTCATCCAAATTTACCTCACGAGGATCCTCGATTTCCTCACACGCTTCTTCAATGGCACGTTCCATTTCATCTAGGTCGGCTTTGGGGAATGCGATTTCTCTGGCATGTTGAACTGCCTTCCATCCCGGTTCGGCTGGCGGGCGATTTTTCAAAGTCCGCACAAACCCGAGTACATCACGTCGGGCTTGCTCGTTTAGTTCTCGCAACACCTGTACGATCTCTTGCTCATAGGTAACTTGTTCCATGACATTTCACCTCACATCTCGTTCTTACAAATTCAAGCACGATCTGGTTGCTGACCAAAACAGCTTTTTCTTGTTACCCTTAATTGATGAGCGATACCCAGTTGTTTGTTGTATCCAGCAAATTACAACTCATTCGGATCGACTTTCTCCAAATCGTCTAAAGAGCGTTCAATTGCTTCAATTTCGTTGACGGGAATTGTGCCAGCAAAACGCAGCAAGGTTTCGCCCGGAACGCCCGCAGGAGCGGCTAGGCTTTGAGCGAATTCTAAGACGGTTCTTTGTTTATCTTTTGGCAGACTGCGAACATACTCCAAGAGTTCTTGCTCATACAACGAAATTGCATTCATCAAATGCACTCCCTTACAACTTCAAGCACGCTTCGGCAGCCAACCAGAACAGCTTTTCCCGCGTTGACCCCTGACTGCTGATCCAATCGCGGTGATCCCACACATCCCCGCTCAGATCATCGCCGCCATACAAAAGCTGACCGAAGGTCACGCCGCGAAATTTCGCCACTGCGAAGAACGCCGCCGCTTCCATCTCTACGGTGATGCAGCCCTCATCGCGCCGCCGTGCGACTTTGCCGGGTGTTTCGCGGTACAGCGCGTCCGTTGTCCACGTTTTGCCGATCACATACGGGACATGATGCGCCTCTAACGTTTGTTGAATTGCTTCGACGGCTTCCGCACTGGCAGCAACATCACGGCTTGGTGGGAGATAATGATACGACAGCCCTTCATCACGCACTGCGAGTATCGGGACGACCACATGCCCTACGGTGAGTTCTGCATTGAGTACGCCTGCGCCGCCACAGGCGATGAATTTCTTCGCGCCGAGTGCGATCACTTCTTCAAGGAAACCGCCCGCGATAGGCGCTCCGACGCCGGGATGAAACACGGCGAATCGCTGCCCGTCCCGTTCAATCACATAGACGGGATTACTGCCCATCTCGCTCCGCAAAACAAAGACCTGTGAAGCCTCATCACACGCCGCACGGATCACTTCCTGAAAGAAGCAAATGACGCAGTGTTCCGGCAGCATGTCGAGGGGGCGGAGCAAATGATTCGGCTCAATCATGGCGTGCGGGTTGCTATCATATTCAAGGATCGGGTATTCGTGATTCACGTCAATCTAACCTCATCAAATTTCGTTTTCAGGCTTATGGGTGTTTTGGCGGTCAGGAAAAACTTTACCTGCGGGTCGCGTCTGTGCGAATTGCTGGACGATGAGGGTGTGAATCTCGTCAAGTTGATCCTGAATGTCGCGGATTTCCAGTTCGGCTTTGATGTTGACGCTGTACTCTATGTCGTCGCGCACTTTATCCCGTGTTGCTTGACGGTTCTGGCTGATCAAGACGAACAGCGAGAGAAAAATTGCTTCGAGCGAGACAATCATCGTCAGCAAGCCGAACGGAAACGGATCAAACGGTTCCAAGCCGGGAATGATGTAACTGTTAAGGATAATCCACGAAAAGAACCATAGAAAATTGAAATACACGAAACGAATATCACCCGCAACCCGCGTTAGAAAGTCAGAAATATGTTCGCCAACCGTGAGCTTGGCGACTTCTTCCATCTCTTGATTGACGTTGCGTGTGACGACTCGATTACGTACCAAAACATCAGATTCACGGATGCGCTTGCCCAGCATCGAGATCATGTCGAGCGCGGCAGCAGGGTGGGCGCGTACCAGCATCAACAGGTCGTTGCGGTCAATCACGAGGACGGTGGTTTCATCAACAGCACGGGCGCTGGTGCTGCGACTCGCGTTATCGAGCAAAGAAAGCTCACCGAAAATCTCCCCTTTTTCGACAAAGCTGATGGTGACACGCTCATGACTTCTGTCTCGAATGAAAATTTCGACACGTCCCCGCTGTACAAGAAACATCGTGCCACCGGGTTCGCCTGTGGTGAAGATGACTTGACCGGGCATGAATATTATTTGCTCTAACTGCTGTGCCAACGCTTCTAACTCTTGGGCGTCCAGCAGTTCAAATAGGGGAACTTCACGGAGTAAGTTGAGATCGATGTTCTGCATATCACCCTCTCGCCCAAAATAAAAACGCCTCATTCGACAAAAGGAAGGAGGCGCGGGATAGACAGAAATTCGCTCATCTTCCAGACCTATGTCTGACGGAATTAGCACCTTCCCGACGCTTCGGGGGTTGCTGCGAGATCACAGAGCCGTTTCTCTCCCTCGCTTCTTGATGAGATATAATGTTGTCTTTCGCATTGTAATCTATCCTCCGATAGGCGTCAAGCACCATGCAATGCGTTATACTCAACATTATTTAGCGAAGGAGTCGAAGATGAAACGACATACAATCATCGCGGTTTTTCCATCTCGCGGCGGGTTAATTGATGCTGTAGACCGTGTGAAGTCATTGAATTATCTGAAAATTAAGCATTCTGCTGTCATTGTCAAGGCAGATGATGGCGAAACACTTGTGCTTGAAGACGACATCAGCGTGAGTGAAGGGACTGTCGCCGGGGGAACTTTAGGTTCGCTTATGGGCGCGTTAGGAATCGCCGGATTAGGCGCGTTCCTCCTGCCGGGTGTGGGTCCTATCATAGCGATTGGCGCGGGTGCGCTGCTCGGTGGTTTGGTCGGCGGGGCGACGGGCGGCATCACTGCCAGCCTGATCGATCTTGGGATCAAAGAAAGTCAGATTGAAGACTTGGTGAGCCATTTAAGTGCGGGTCGGGTCGCAATGGTTATCGATGCAGAATCTGAAGACGACGTTGTTTCACGCTTGCAGCAGGATTTGCAGTCCTTCGATGTAGAGATTACAACTCCTTCTTCGTTATCTTAATGTTGCGGGATGTCATGGATGATGTATCTTCTAAGATGCCGGGTCGTTATGCAGACAAAACCGCGCAGGAGAGGTACCGTATGTCGTCAGAACTGGTGGTAGCAATTTTCCCATCACGTAACACCTTGACCAAAGCCCTTGATCATCTCATGGCGCTCAAGGACATTCACATCGAACATGCAGCCATTGTCGCCAAAGCGAACTCCGGCGAAGTCATTGTTGTAGACGACGATATTGGACCCGATGAAGGCGCTATCACAGGTGGCACGCTTGGCGCGGCAATTGCGGCGCTCGGTGTGGTGCAGTTGGGGGCGCTGGCGCTTCCCGGCATTGGCGCGATCATTGCCGTAGGTGCGGCGGTACTGGTCGGCGGTTTGCTTGGCAACGTGACCGGACGATTTGCCGCCAATTTGCTCGATTTGGGTTTTAAGGCAGATCAAGTCGATAACTTGTCAGAGCGGCTTGAAGCAGGACATCCCGCATTGATCCTCGAAGTGGCAGACGTGCAAGCTGTACTCGCCCGTTTGCGTGATGAGCTTCAGCCGTTTCGCGCCGAACTGGTGGATCGACTCCGCTCGGTTGGCAGCGTGTAGCACCGCGAGAACATGGGAGTCTATAGGGACGGGGTACGCCTCGTCCTTTTGATTCTCCCCCCTACACCTGTTCAATCGGGGTATAATCTCTGTAATTCAGTTGAGCAGAGGAATAAACCCCTATGGCTATCCCCGAAATCCACGTCGAAAATTTGAATCATCACGAGCAGGAACGTAACCCCGGTCTGCCGCTTGATCTCGGTTGGGTGCGGAGTGTGCGCGTCAATACCAGCGCCGCCGAACGCCGCGCCGCGACGATGGGAACGCGGCGATCCGTCAAGAAAGACACGCAAGCCGCATGGCTGCTGCGGGCGATCACCTGCATTGACCTGACGACCCTTTCCGGTGATGACACGCCCGGTAACGTCTTGCGCCTGTGCGCGAAAGCGCGTCAACCCGTGCGCCAAGATATGCTGGATGCGCTTGGCGTGGGCGATTTAGGGATCACGGTAGGGGCGGTGTGCGTGTATCACAACCGCGTTGCCGATGCGGTCAAGGCACTTCAAGGTACGAATATCCCCGTTGCGGCAGTATCCACCGGATTCCCCGCAGGTTTGAGTCCCTTCAAGACTCGCTTAACCGAAATTCATGAGTCGGTTGATGTGGGCGCACGCGAAATCGACATCGTGATCAGCCGTGAACACGCGCTGACGGGCAACTGGGAAGCCATCTACGACGAGGTGAAGCAGTTCCGCGAGGCGTGCGGTGACGCGCACATGAAATCGATTCTGGCGACGGGCGAACTCGGCACGCTACGAAACGTGGCGCAAGCGAGTCTCGTGTGCATGATGGCGGGTTCAGACTTCATTAAAACGTCAACGGGTAAAGAACCTGTCAACGCGACTCTCGAAGTCAGCTTGATCATGACGCGCATGATCCGCGAGTATCTGGATCGCACAGGCGTCAAAGTTGGCTTTAAGCCCGCTGGCGGAATCCGCACCGCAAAACAGGCAATGACGTGGCAAATTCTCATGAATGAAGAACTCGGTCACGATTGGTTGTTTCCGAACTTGTTCCGGTTTGGCGCAAGCGCCTTGTTGACCGACATCGAACGCCAGCTATCGCACCACCTGACGGGACGCTATGCCGCCGAATATTATATGCCAATGGCGTAAGCGAGAGAAGCGGTTAGCGATTAGCTTTTAGCGAAAAGGGAGATGATTCATGGCGATCCAATCTATTGAAAAGTACGTCGATGAAGATGAATTAATGCGGCTTGATTCTGACAAGAACTTTGAAGTCATCGATGGAGAGTTGGTCGAAATGTCACCTGTGGGAGCAGTACATCATATCATCGCGGGGAATATCTACCTGATCTTGGCGCTGTTTATTAGAACTCATGCTCTTGGGTGGGTGTTTATGGACGGGCTAATCTATCTTCTTGATTCGGAAGGTAAACGTCTACGCGGTGCGCTCGTTCCCGATGTGTCATTTATCCGAAAAGGTGCTGTGCCGAAAGATTGGGATATGAAACGCCCACTTCCTGGCGCACCTGCATTGGCAGTTGAAGTGCTATCGCCTGACGATGATCCAGATAAGTTACTGAAGCGTGTTCGCAAGTACCTTCAGTTCGGGTCGGAACAGGTATGGGTTGTCTATCCCGACGCTCAAGAAGTGCATCAGTATCGACAGGGCGCAGATACGATCCGCGTCTACACGGGAGCAGATGCAATGGAAGTGGATGATCTGTTTCCCGGCTTGACGCTCACGCTTAACGAAATTTTTGCCATGCCCGATTTGAATTAGGAGACGCCGATATGCGTTATATCCTGCTATACACCGATGAAGATGGAAATTGGATTGCCGATGTACCGTCTTTGCCGGGTTGCCACAGTGACGGTAAGACTCGTGAAGAAGCCATTGAGCGTGTGAAAGAAGCGATTGAAGTCTATATCGAGGCATTTGAAGAAGATGCAATTCACTAAACAGTCACTTGAGGCACTTAAGTTCCAAGATTTACCTGTATTGTATGACTGGTTATCGCGCACAGATGATAATAAACAGTTGCGCTTCATCTTGGAGAATCTTGGACACTTGCCTTCAGGTTTTGATGGTGGGGTATTGTTGCAATTCCTGACTCATCCTAGCGATCAAATTCGGTTATGGGCAGTCAAGAACTTAGGTAAATTGAAAGACGATCACTATTTGCCCACACTTAAACCTATTGCAGAAACTGATCCAGACTCTTTTGTGCGACGTGAAGCTGTGTCATCCATTGGACGTATGAGAAGTCGCAATGCAATTCCCATCCTGACAGACATACTAGAGGATAGTGATCCAAAAGTCGTTTTGCAAGCAATCCGTGGGCTTTTGGTGTTTAAGTCCAATTCGCATGTACAGGATGAATTGAAAAAACTGAGTTCTCATCCGAATGAGACGATTCATAATCTAATCAACAGCGAATTTTCTAGCAATGGTCATCGACAAATTTCTTCAATGCCACATCCTCAATCCCCCGAATTTATGCACAATACTGTGGTGCTAGGCGATGTTCGGGATGTTCTCTCCCATGCCCCAGACGAGGCAATCCACCTTACTTTTACGTCTCCACCGTATTACAACGCCCGCGATTACTCCATTTATGAGAGTTATGAAGCCTATTTAGAATTTTTGACGGATGTATTCAAGGCTGTGCATCGCATTACGAAAGAGGGACGATTTTTAGTCGTCAATACCTCTCCAGTGATCGTGCCACGGGTCAGCCGCGCTCATTCCAGCAAACGTTATCCTATTCCATTTGATCTTCATACTCGTTTGGTCAACATGGGGTGGGAATTTATTGACGATATAGTCTGGGCAAAACCCGAAGCCAGCGTAAAAAATCGCAATGGTGGATTTTTACAACATCGGAAACCTTTGGGTTACAAACCTAATCCTGTCACAGAATATTTGATGGTCTATCGTAAACAAACCGATAAATTGATTGACTGGAATATGCGTCAATACAGTGATGCGATTGTTGAGCAAAGCAAGATAGCCGGGGAATACGAAACATCGAACTTGTGGCGTATTGACCCCACATTTGATCGCGTTCACAGTGCCGTATTTCCTATGGAATTGTGCCGCCGCATTATCACATTCTATTCGTATGTAGGCGATCTTGTGTTTGATCCGTTTGGTGGCAGTGGCACGATGGGTAAAACAGCCCGAAGCCTTGAGCGATTCTTTTTCATGACCGAAAAAGAAGAAACCTACTTTGAGCGCATGAAGCAAGATTTATACGAGGCACAGATGTTCCAATCTCAACCGACGCATTTCCTGAATCTACAAGAATTTGCAGACAAGGCAAACCTCACTCCATGAAACTGACCGATGTTGTTACACAGAAGATTATACGACTTGTTATGAATCATCAAGATTATAGAGTCGAAGTCTTGGCGTTGATCAATGCTGAGTTTATGCAGTACGCAATTGATTTCTTTGGGCGTGTGGTTACAGCAAAGTTCAAAAACGTTGATGTTACCGTGGATTGGTACAAAGCAGAATTTTTAGACGTTGCATTACCAAGTGATCAACTCATTATCAACGCTGGGCTGAATAAGAAAACCATTTCAAACAGCCATAAATCAACACGGCGAGAGATCATCTTAGAAGTCACGCTAGAACATTATGAGCAACTCTACAAAGCCATCCAACTCCTAAGCAGCCAAGCATCTGATTTAGACTTTTCCCTGACGATCAAGTTTCGTGGGGTGAGTGTTGAACTCACACTCGCGGAAAGCCTGATCGTGATCAACAGTTTGGCGGCGAAACACGCGCAAATTCGCGGCGGTGCATGGAGTACGGCGGGGAAACAAGTCGAAAAGCCGCTCATGGTGACTCTGTGCCATTTGTTTGGTGTCAAGGAAGGACATTACATCCTACGCGGATTGAGCGATCAAAAGCGTGAGATTGATTTCTTCCTAGTCGATTCCAATGGGGCAAAATATCGCTGCGAAGTCAAACTCATGGGTAACGGTAATTCAGAAAGTGCCGACGCTGTTATCGCCCGCGATTCACATGTCTTTATTGCCGACAAGTTGTCCGACTTAAACAAAATACAACTCACTCAGCGCAATGTTCACTGGATTGAACTCAATTCACCACAAGGCTATCGCAAATTCTTGTCTGTCCTGAACACATTGCGGATTCCTGCTCATGATTTTGATGGGGATTTGAATATCCATTTAGACCGCATTTTGAGTCAATTATTCCCTGAATGAAAGGCGGAACACGATGACCGTTGCCCAGATTTTCCAAGACATGAACACGTATGGACTCGCGCCAGAAGCGGCAGACGCCGCCCGCGCTTGGCTCGATTCGCATAAGCGCAAATTCGACTTATTCATCAATAACCAGTGGGTGAAAGCCGACTCGCATTTTGACAGCAGCAACCCCGCGAACGGTGAGAAAATTGCGTCGATTGGTGACGGTGGCAAAGTAGGCGTTGATCGCGCCGCGCAAGCTGCCCGCGCCGCTTTCCCCGTGTGGAGCGGCTTATCCGGTCATGAGCGGGCGCGTCACCTGTACGCGATTGCCCGCAACATCCAGAAGCACGCCCGTTTACTCTCTGTGCTGGAGTCGCTCGACAACGGCAAGCCGATCCGCGAAGCGCGTGATCTCGATATTCCGCTGGTGGCGCGTCACTTCTACTATCATGCGGGATGGGCGCAGCTTCAAGAACGCGAATTGGCGGACTATCAAGCTGTCGGCGTGATCGGGCAGGTGATCCCCTGGAATTTCCCGCTGCTGATGCTGGCATGGAAGATCGCCCCGGCGATTGCAATGGGTAACACGATTGTGATCAAGCCCGCGCCGTATACCAGTTTGACCGCCCTCCTGTTCGGGGAAATCGTCGCAGAAGCGGGACTCCCGCCGGGCGTGATGAACGTGGTCACGGGCGGCGATCAAACGGGCGCGGCGATCACCGAACACCCCGACTTCGACAAAATTGCATTTACTGGATCAACCAACGTTGGCAAGATCATTCGCCGCATCACCGCTGGAACGGGCAAAAAACTCTCGCTCGAATTGGGCGGCAAATCCCCCTATATCGTGTTTGATGATGCCGATCAAGACGCGGCGGTTGAAGGCTTGGTGGATGCGATCTGGTTCAATCAGGGGCAGGTGTGCTGTGCCGGATCACGATTGCTGGTACAGGAGAGCATCGCGCCGCGCTTCCTCGATAAAGTCAAACTGCGTATGAGCAAACTTCGCATCGGTGATCCGCTCGACAAGAGCATCGACATTGGCGCGATTGTCGATCCCGTTCAGCGTAAGGTGATCGACGCTTGGGTGCAAAAGGGGATCGCAGAGGGCGCAGAGGTCTATCAGCCGGAATGCTCGCTGCCGGATAAGGGTTGCTGGTATTTGCCCACCCTGATCACCAACGTCACGTCAGCGTCAACGGTGGTACAAGAGGAGATTTTTGGTCCTGTCGTCGTGGCGATGACCTTCCGCACACCGAAAGAAGCGATTGCGCTGGCGAACAACACGCGCTACGGACTCGCTGCCAGCGTGTGGAGCGAAAATGTCAACCTGTCGCTGGATGTGGCACGCAAGGTCAAAGCAGGATCGGTGTGGGTCAACTGTACCAACCAGTTTGATGCGGCGTCCGGTTTTGGCGGCTACCGCGAAAGCGGATTCGGGCGCGAAGGCGGACTCGAAGGTTTGCATGAGTATCTGCGTCCCAAATGGCAGGACAGACCGAGAAAGAATTTAACCACAGAGAACTCAGAGAATACGGAGAAAAAGAGTAAAGTGTATCCGATTCCGGCGGCGCTGAACGGGCATAAGTTGAACGGTCAGGCGATTGACCGCACGGCGAAATTGTTCATCAACGGGAAGCAAGCGCGTTCGGATGGCAACTATACGCGCCCCGTATTTGTGCCGGACGGTCACGAGATCGGGCAGGTGGCGGACGGCAACCGCAAGGATATTCGTGATGCTGTCGAAGCAGCGGTCAAGGCGGAAGGGTGGGCGTATAAGAGTGGTCACAGCCGCGCCCAAATCCTCTATTACATTGCCGAGAATTTGAGCGCCCGCGCTGACGAATTTGCGCGGCGAATCAGCGCCATGACGGGCGTAGATGATGCGTCTGCACACGCCGAAGTCGCCAAGTCGATTGACCGCCTGTTCACCTATGCCGCTTACTGCGACAAATACGGCGGCACGATTCAGGAAACCGTGCTGCGCGGCGTGACGCTGGCGCTGAATGAATCGGTGGGTGTGATCGGGATCGCTTGCCCCGACGAGCAGTCGCTATTGGCGTTCGTGTCGCTGTTTGCTCCGGCGATTGCGCGGGGAAATACGGTTGTGATCCTCCCATCGGAGCGTCACCCGTTGAGCGCAACGGATTTCTATCAGGTGTTGGAAACGTCCGACCTTCCGGCGGGCGTCGTGAATATCGTCACAGGAGAGCGGCAAACGCTCATCAAGACTCTAGCCGAGCATGATAACGTCGATGCCATCTGGTATTTTGGCAGCGCCGAAGGCAGCACGTTTGTCGAAAAGGCGTCTGCCGACAACATGAAGCGGACATGGGTGGGCTACGGCATCCCGCGTGATTGGGCGGACGAACATCAAGGCGCGGGCAGCGAGTTTCTCATTGAAGCGACACAGGTTAAAAATATCTGGATTCCGACAGGCGAGTGAGAAGAGTTAAAAGTTAAAAGTTGAAAGTGATAGGCTCTTTACTTTTAACTTTCCTACTTTCAACTTTTAACTACAGTCATGCGATAAGGGAGACATCATGCCAGCTTATCACCTTGCACAGATCAATATCGGGCGGACGCTTGGAAAGATGGATAGCGAGGTGATGGCGGAATTTGCCGCCAACCTCGACCCGATCAATGCGTTAGCCGACGGGACACCGGGTTTCGTGTGGCGGCTCAAGTCGGACGCGGGGAACGATGCGACATCAATCCATATCTACGATGATGATTACCTGCTGATCAATATGTCTGTGTGGGAAAGCGTGGATGCACTCCGCGAGTACACCTACAAGAGCGCCCACACCGATTTTGTTCGACAGCGTGCGCGGTGGTTTGAGAAGCTGAAAGAGCATATCTTTACGCTGTGGTGGATTCCTGCCGGACACATTCCGACAGCGCAGGAAGGCAAAGACAAGATCGCCTATTTACGCGATCACGGCATGACTCCGCTGGCTTTCACCTTCACGCAGCGGTTCGCCGTCGAGGATATGCTGGCATATGCTGAGAAAGAGGGTGAAACCTCATGAGCGCAGTGGAAGATGAAATCATCCGAAAAGTTCGTAAATTTGACGAATCAACACAGCGCCGCATCTTGGATTATATGGCGACGTTGGAACAGAAAGGCACGATTCCGCCTGATGTAGTGGAAGCACTGGGCGGAGGCAAGCGCCCGAAAGTGCACGTCACGATCAAGGAGTATACCTATCGGTCGAGCATCGCGCTGATGGGTGGTGAATACATGATCCCGGTCAGCGAAGAGGTACGCAAAGGTGCGGGTGTCAGGGCAGGCACGGGTCTATCAAGACAGCGGAATACGGGCGCGTGGCGCTGCGCGGCAAAACTCACAGCACCGCTGAATAGCAGACGGTTTGATGGATGTGTCGCCGCAAAACCGTTGGTGTTGCCGTTCACAGCATATGCCTGTCGCGAGAGGACAATTTACTGAGTGTTCGATCATTGCTTTTTTAGCGTGTCAGGTAGGTGTATCAATTTCTGTGCCATACAAGCGCGATGCGCCCGTAGCCACTCCCCTGACACAGCTGACTTACAGGGTGTAAAGTTTATTCAGTCGTGCTTTCAGAGTTGTTTGCCTGCTTCCATGCGGTGTTCGTTTGTGGCTGATCAGGATGATCCCAGGTGCTCCCGAACTCCAGCATGTAGCCATCCGGGTCGGTCACCAGAAAATCGCGTTCTCCCCAGTTTTTCTGCGAAGGCGGTGCCTGCACGGGAAATGTCGCCGCTTGCAGTTCACTGTACAGAGCATCCAGATCGTTGGTCTCAAACTCAATGTGAAATTGCCCTGTGCCATGACGGAGTAATCCCAGGCGCATTCCACCAATATCTAACAGCGCGAACTGACCCTCACGATGAACACGAACAGACGCTCCGGGCAATTTCTGATAAAACGCGAGCGAACGCTCAACATCGGCGACGTGTAAGGTCAACCCTTCTAACGATATGGTCTGCATAGATATCCCTTTCTGAACATATAACTTTGGCGAAGCGAATTTGCTTCAGCCATTATAGCACACAGGGCGCTTCGCTTGTTGGATTTGACCACTTATCTGTCACTATCTGGTTATTGTTCATATGCTTTATCCAAAATAAAACGGGAGCAGATTTCTAATTCTACTCCCGTTCTTTTCTCTCTACGCTTTTAGCGCACCAGTTTCACACGATTTAACGATTTCGACACTGTTTTATATAATCAGCAACATTGATGTGAAGATCGCCGCCGTGCGCTGCTTTTAGTTCGGCTTGCCGCGCATCCATGCGCTGCCACCACGTCACGTAATCGAACGTCTCGCTTTTCAAATTACGAACATATTGCAGAACTTTTTGCTTCTGCTCATCGCCTAATTCAGAAACGAGTTTGTTGATCTCCACATCAAGGTTTCTGGCTCTCATGTTCTCCTACTTCTGCAACACGGCTGGATTCACCACATTGCGATATTGACCTGTCGTGAGCGCCTCGACCACCAGTTGAGCGGCTTCCACTGCGACCACGATCTGCGCGTCGTCGGTGCTGGCGGCGAGATGCGGCGTATGCACGACTCCCGGCAAGCCAACCAGCGGATTATCAGGCAGCGGCGGTTCTTGCGTGAACACGTCGAGTCCCGCGCCGCCGACTTGACCACTCTTGATCGCTTCGGCTAAGTCATTTTCATTGATGAGCGCCCCACGCGCCGCATTGACGATCCGCACACCTTTTTTCATCTTGGCGATGTTGGCAGCATTGATCATCTCGCGGGTTTCGTCGGTGAGCAGGGTATGCAGGGTGATAAAATCTGCGCGGGCGTACAGGTCATCTAAGCTGACCAGTTCTGCGCCCAGATCAGCGGCGACATCAGCGGGGATGTACGGGTCAAAGGTGATCACGCTCATCTCGAAGGCAAGCGCACGTTTAGCGACTGCCCGACCAATGCGTCCGAATCCGACGACGCCGAGCGTTTTGCCGCGCAGTTCTGCGCCCATAAACGACTTACGATCCCACTTGCCTTCACGCATAGAGGCGTGCGCTTGCGGGACGTGACGCGCCAGCGACAGCATCAAACCGAAGGTGTGTTCAGCCGTCGAAACGGTGTTGCCATCGGGCGTATTCATGATCACGATGCCGCGCTTGGTCGCGTCGGGAATATCGACGTTATCCACGCCGACACCCGCACGGGCAATCATCTTGAGCTTGGTCGCGGCGGCTAAGGCTTCGGCGTCAATTTTGTTGGCGCTGCGAATGATCAGCGCGTCGGCATCACCGATGGACGCCAGCAGTTCGGCGCGTGTCATTTGACCGGGCGCGGTGAACTGCAAACCGGATGCGGTGAGGACATCGACGGCGCGAGAATGGACGCTGTCCGGTACGAGAATGTGATAGGTCATGTTTATCTCCAAGTTGAAAGTTAAAAGTTAAAAGTCGAAAGTGGAAAGACGGTTGTCCTCACTTTTAACTTGTCACTTTTAACTTTGGACTGTTTCTAAAAACTCGTCCAAGCCGGACAGCACTTCTTCCAAAACGGTCTGCTGCATGTCGCCCATGTGCGCGATGCGGAACGTCTTGCCCTTGATCTTGCCGTAACCTTTGTCCATCGAGAAGCCTTTGCCGCTCATGAACTTCGCCATGTCGTCAATGTCAAAGCCTTTGGTATTGGCAACAGTCGTCACGGTAGGGGAGCGGAAACCTTCTTGTGCGTACAAACCGAGTCCGCGTGAATGTGTCCAATTTTGCGTGGTATCGCGCATCTGGATGTGACGCTGCCAGCGGTTATTCAACCCGTCGACCAAGATGGCATCCAACTGAGCGTCCGCCGCATACATCAGCGCAATCGGCGGGGTAGATGGCGTGTTATCCTTTTTGGCGAGTGCTTCGATCTCGATGAAGTCGAAGTAGTAGCCGCGATAGGGGATTTGCTTGGCACGTTCGAGAACGCGATCACTGCACGCGGCGAAAGCAATCCCCGGAGGGAGCGCGAACGCTTTTTGCGAGGAGGTCAGCGCGAAGTCGACGCCCCAATCGTCGGTGCGAAATTCGATGCCTAAGAAGCCGCTGACCGTATCGACCAGATACAGCGACTCGTCATACTGGCGAACAACCTCCCCAATTTCGCGGATCGGGTTGGTGACGCCTGTGCTGGTTTCGTTGTGGACGACGCACACGGCGTCATAGGCTTGTTTGCTCATGGCGTCTGCCACCCTATCGGCGGTGTGCGCCTTGCCCCATTCAACCTCAATCACATCAACCTGTTTGCCATTGGCGCGGCTGATTTCCGCCCATTTCTGGCTGAAAGCGCCGCCGACCAGATGAAGCGCCTTTTTGTCGTCACGGATGCAGTTGCGCGATGCGCCTTCCCATAGACCCGTGCCGGATGATCCCATAACGAAAACGCGATTTTGCGTGAGGAATGCTTGTCGGAGTTTACCCTGTAAGCGGGCGTATAACTCTGCGAAAGCGTTTGACCGATGACCGATCATCCATTGGGCTTGCGCGTCCAGAATTTCGGGACGCACTTCGACGGGACCCGG
>JBBQRJ010000072.1:0-14756 GCA_038214955.1 Aggregatilineales bacterium
ATCACCGAATAGATGATAAAAGTCCGGTTCGATAAACAGGTTGGGGTCAGTAACAAATAGGCATAAATCGAGGTCAGACCATTCGTCCGCCGGGCGCGAAGTACGCGCACGCGATCCAACGACGACGACAGCGCGAACATCCTGACGGTTTTGCGCCCACATCTGAATGCGGGATTCAATATCCATATCAAATTCCGTTGCTCAAACTCAACCCCCACACAGCACAAAGGGGATTCTAAGCAGTATGATACACTGTTTATGCGACTCAATTGCAAAACTCATGTCTTAAGTCCACTGCATACCATTCGTACAATTGTAAAAAGTGTGTGACGCATAAATTCTTGACTCTCCTCCTACTCGACAAACACGGTATAATCGCGTCGTTTGCGTACCGGAGTCGAGAAAAACATGATCGAAGTTGAAAACCTAACTAAATCCTATGGAGAGGTTGTCGCTGTCAAAGGCATTTCGTTTACAGCGCGTCCGGGTCAGGTGACGGGATTCTTGGGTCCAAATGGCGCGGGCAAAACCACGACCATGCGAATGCTCACAGGGTTCATGCCGCCCACGTCCGGTAAAGCCTCGGTAGCGGGCTATGACGTGTTCAACCAGAGCCTTGAAGTTCGGAAACGGGTGGGCTATTTGCCGGAAAACGTGCCGCTGTACCGCGACATGTCTGCTCTGGGCTATTTAACCTACATCGGGGAAATTCGCGGCGTGCGGAATGTGAAAGCACGGGCGATGGACGTGCTGGAACGAGTCGGTTTAGGCAGCCGCGCCAATAGTCACATTCGGGCGCTCTCTAAAGGGATGCGCCAGCGCGTCGGCTTGGCACAAGCATTACTCCACAACCCGCCTGTGCTGATTTTGGACGAGCCAACCATCGGTTTAGACCCGATTCAGGTCTTAGAACTGCGTCAGCTTGTGGCAGAACTAGGGCGCGATCATACGGTCTTGTTCAGCACGCACATTCTGGGCGAAGCCGAACAGGTTTGCGACAGCGTGGTCATCATCAATCAGGGGTCGATTGTCGCGCAAGGGTCGCCCACCGAACTACGTTCAACCCTGCTAGAACGCGGGGGTCGTGTGCTGGTGCGTGTCGATGTGACGCCAGAACTCGCGCTGCCCATCATCCGCGATTTATCCAGTGTTGCCCACGCCGAAATCGCCTTTGATGGCATCATTGCCACGCCAAAAAGTGTTGAATTTGACCCGCGCCCGCAAATTGCCCGCGCCTTGATCGAACATGACATGAACTTGATGGAACTGCGCCCGCTGGCGGTCAATCTCGAAGAAATCTTCCTCGAACTGACCCGCGCCCAAACCGCGCAGCCTAATCAACCTGTGGAAGCCCTAGAGTCAGCATCAGAGGACGAATCAGCATGACGGAACTCACCCGAAACGACGTTCAAATCGGCAGTTCTGTGCCGTTCTGGGCGGTGTTCAAACGCGAACTGGCGCTCTACTTCCGTTCGCCCATTGCCTACGCCATCGCCTTCGCAGTGATCTTCTTTTTGAGCATTTTGTTTAACGGTTACATCAGTCAGGCGGCAGGGCAAGCGCCCGCACCTTCGGGCTACATCCCCTCCATTTTGACATTCTTAACGTTCCTGATCGCGCCGCTGCTGACCATGCGTCTGCTTGCCGAAGAACAGCGCGAAGGCACGCTTGAAGTGTTGATGACGCTGCCCATGAACGAGGCGCATTTCATCGTCGGGAAGTTTTTGGCGGCGTGGGCATATTGGACTGTCTTGATCCTGCTGACCGTTGTATATCACATCGTTCTGACACAGATCGGCGTGCCTGACCTCGGTGAGGCGTTCGGCGCATATTTCGGCGCATGGCTGTACGGCGGCACAGTGATCGCCGTGTCGATGATCTGGTCAGCCGTGACGGAAGATCAAATCGTGGCGGCATTCTTAGGCGCAGCAACGATCCTCGTGCTGTACCTCGCAGAAATCGCGGCGGTGGCGCTGGCGGGCAACGGTGATCTGTCGTGGCTGTCCGGTTTCGTGCGCGAACTGGGTTTCCAAGCCCATTATGATGCAACGCTTTCGCGTGGAATCCTCCGCGCAGAAGATATTTTGTACTTTATCCTGATGATCGTTGTGGCGCTGTTTATCACCACGCGGATTGTCGAAATTCGACGCTGGAGATCGTAATATGACTCAGCAAACCCCTAATGTGACTCCTGAGAACGAACAACCGATCATTCCACCGGGCATATTCCCTATCATTGCCTTTGTTGGCATTGTCGTTGCACTCATTAATGCGTCTGCACCGGGCGGTATGACGGTGGTCGGTTACGGCGGCTTGGGCTTTGCGATCCTCGCGCTGCTGGCGTGGGTGCTGATCGCGCCCCGTCAGGTGATGGGCTTGCTCACCGGACGCACGGCGCGTTACGGCGGCGCAAGCGTTGTTGTGACCGCCCTTGTGATCGTCGCAGCGGTGGGTATTTACGCATTCGTGCGTAATCAGGAAATTCGCCTTGATCTGACGGAACGCGACGATTTCTCACTCACAGACGAATCCCGCGAGGCGATCACCAACATTGGCGCAGACCCCACCATCCCGCGCATTCGCATCAACGCATTTTACGGGGTATCACAAGCCGCACAGCAAGACCGTGATACGCCCCTGTATGAAGACTACCAGACGACCAGTAACGGCAAAATCGAATATCAGTTCATCGACCCGGAACGTAATCCCACCGTTGCCTCGGCGTTTAACGTCACACGGGCGGGTCAGGTCGTCGTCACCGTACTGGATGAAGTCGGCAACGCTGATGTTGAGAACGGCGAAGTCGTGGAGTCTGTCAACCAGAGCGACATCACCAACGCCATTTTGAAGGCGGCGGCGCAGGGCGATTTCCGCGCTTACTTCCTGCCCGTCGAAGAAGGCTCAGGCGATCAAATGCTCGTCTTGCAGCAAATTCTCACCGATCAGTTTGACTGGACGGTGATCACCGATCAATCGCTGCTCGAACTGACGAATGCGACGGCAGAAGTCCGCCTGAATGACCCGAATGTTGACTCTGAAGTGCTGATCATCCCCGGCGGCAGCGCCCCGCTCACCGAACAAGAGTTGAGCATCCTGCAAGCCTACGTCACAAACGGCGGGCATCTGATCATCTTCGCTGACCCCGGCATCAATGAGGACGGCGTATCGCTGGCAACGTCAGAAAACATGACGACGTTCCTCGCCAGTAACTTTGGCGTCAGCTTTGACAATAACGTCATCATCGACCAAACACAGCAGTTCGAGTCGCCGCTCTCGCCTTACGCAACCGACTTTGACGCGACCAGCACCATCACGACCAGCAGCATCCCGCCGGGGCAAGCCGTCCTCGTCGCCAACCTGCCCGTGAGCATCACGGTAGCAGAGGCAGCGCCCGCAAACGTCACGGTGACGCCGCTGGTGCGCTCTGGCACAACCTCCTACGCCAAAACCGATCTCGTTGGCATCTTCAACGCGGCGGCGGAATCGGGCGGGCTGTCCCCTGAACAGATCGCACAGGCAGAAGGTGATACGGCGGGTCCTTTTGTATTCGGGGCAAGCGCCGAAAACACGCAGACCGGGGCGCGTGCCGTCCTGTTCAGCAGTACGTGGGTCGGCACAGACGTAGGTTTCCAGATTCGTAACGTGGCAGACAACTTCACGGTTGCCATCAACAGCCTCGTCTGGACAACCCGCTTTGATGAGTTCTTTAGCCAGATCAGCGTTGTGCAGCAGCAGCTTCCACAAGATACGCCGATGGCGGCAGATGTGCAGACGCTTAATAACATTCGCATCCTCACAGTTTTCGTCCTGCCGTTTGGTATCCTGCTGATTGGTGTGTGGGTATGGTGGTCTAACCGCGAGAAAGCACGCTAAGAAAGAGGTGAAGCTATGCGTATGAGTCGTGGCACGATTGGTTTGGTTGTTGCATTGATCCTTGTCATTGCGGCAGTTTTGCTGTTGAACAACAATCCGGCGACTGCGCCGGGAGAGAACACCCCCGTAGCAACGAATGTGCCTGTCGCACTGCTGCCCGGTGTGAACGATATTTCGCTGGCACGGATGGAAGTCCGCGATAACACCACGGGTCAGCGTACCGTGTTGAGCAAGTCGGACGTGGACAGCCCGTGGAGCATTGAAGGTGGAGAAGGATCAGCGGGCGCAGTAGACAGTACAGGCGGCGATAGTCAACCCGCAGACGCCGCGCAGATTGCGCCTATCGTGGGTCTGCTTTCCACTCTGCAATCCGCAGAAGGGTTCGAGAGCGAACAATTAGGCGATTATGGGCTGCGTAACCCGCAGTTCACCATCCTTGTGACGACCTATGAAGGCGCGGTCTTTTTGATGCACATCGGGTCGCAAAGCCCGACCAACCCGCGCTATTACGTGATCGTGGAACAGGCTTCCGGCGCGACAGACATCAGCCCCATCGCAGAAGGAACAGACGCGATTGGCGGGGATATTGTCGAACCGGGTGAACAGATGGGCGGAGCAGAAAGCAATCAGTCGGGCGGCGTGTTGCTGGAAGACATCACCGCCGAAGTCACGCCAATCACCGACTTGACTCAAGCCGCTGTCCTGAGCGAACTCATTGAAGCAACCAACGCCGCAGTCGGCACGCAAATTGCACAGGCGGCAGCGACTGCCGACGCCGCTGCAACCGAAGCGCCCTCACAAGACGCTGAAGGCATGGAAGCGATTGGCACTCAAGATGTTCAACCGGGTGAACAGGTGGGCGGAGGGTCAGAAAGCAATCAACTGGGCGGTGTGTCACTGGAAGACGTGACCTTAGAAGCAACGGTTGATGTGACTGCCGAAGCAACCCTGTCGCCTGAACCCACGCTTGAGCCTACATTAGGAGTGCTGGCAGAACCGCTCGTCGCACTCGATGGCTCGTTCCAGATTTATCTGGTGCAAAAGACGACGATTGATCGCATCCTTGCGTTCATCGTCGCGCCGCCTGTCGCTGTGCCGACTCTCGTGCCGACGTTTGATCCGCTCCTGCCGTTGATCCCGATACCGGAAGCCACCCTCGAAGCGACAATCGAGGCAACCGCAGAAGGAAACTAACCTCACCCCCTAGCCCCCTCTCCGAAAAGCGAGAGGGGGAGAAAAGCAGACTCGCCAAGTCCCCTCTCTTTTTTTCGGAGAGGGGATTTAGGGGTGAGGTGTCTTGATGGGGTCGGGGTTGAAGTTAGACCGCCCGACGCCCACTGAGCAAACGCCCCAACAAGATCAGCACCACTGAGCCGACAACCCCAACGATGATGCTGCCGAGTAAGCCATCATCACCGAGATTCGCGCCGATCAACCGGAATAAGAAACTACCGACGATGCCGCCGAACAAACCGAGCGCGATATTTCCCAACGTGCCGTAACCGCGTCCCGACATCAACTTACCTGCCAGCCAACCAATAACACCCCAGATCAGCAGCGAAATCAGCAAACCAATAATGCTCCCGGTGAAACCGATGAGCGAGGTTAGCACGATGTACGCCACGATGAGAACGACGATCAACACGAGAATGCCCATTTATCTCTCCCTTATATTTCGATTCGCATTTACATTATACGTTGATATGGGAAAAAGGTTGCGAGGTTAAGAGGGTACTATAGTAGGGACGCCCAAATTATAAAATAAACCTCACCCCCCAACCCCCTCTCCGAAAAGCGAGAGGGGGAGACAAACAGAGTCTTTTAGCCCCCCTCCTTTTTCGGAGAGGGGTTGGGGTGAGGTCGTTCTTACCGTGCCAACCCCGCGAACAGCAGATCAAGCGCGAGGCGGGCTTCCATTTGCCCCGTTTTGATCTTCACATCGTAGTCTTGTAAAGCGCGGTAAATGCGTTCGAGTTGGGCGCTGTTGAACCCGCGTGATTGTTTTGCCAGCTTTTCGCCCACAAACGGATGCACGCTCAACGCCGTGCCGATCTCTTTGGGAGAGCCACCGCGATCCAGATGATCTTTCGCCATCAGCAGCAGCCGAAATTGGCGGTTGACCATGCCCAGAATCGAGAACGGGTCTTCTTGTTGTTCTAACAGGCGATACAGCAGTGCCAACGCCGTTTTAGCGCGACCTTCTGCCAGCGCATCAACCATGTCAAACATGCTGGCGTCTGCGACATAGGGGGTCAGCAGGGCAACATCGCGTTCGGTGATCGGGTGTTCGCCATTGACATAGGCGATCAGCTTGAGCAGTTCGTTGTCCGCACCGCGTAAATCTGTCCCCGTGACGCTGGCAAGCGCAACGGCGGCGGCAGGTTCGATCTCCGCGCCGTAGACCTCCCGCGCCCGCTTGAGAATCCATTCGGTGCTGTCTTTGGGGACGGCGTACAGTTTTTCAAAGCCGTGTTCGTCTGCTTGCGCCAGCTTGACAATCTTGTTCGCGTCGGACAGCTTGTCGCGTTCCCAGAAGATCACCCGCGCCCAATCGGGCAGCGTGGGTAAAGAGGTTAGAAGCGCCTCAACTGCCTTTTTACCCGTCTCGCCCGCGCCTTTGCGCGTGACCCACGACAGCAGATTGCGGACGATCACAAGGCGGCGATCCGACAAAAACGGATACGCCATTGCCGCGCTCAATATCTCTCCAACGGAGGTTTGCTGTCCATCGAACTCAGCCGTGTTGAGGTCGGCATTCGGTGAGGTGCTGATCTTCGCCCGCAGCTTGTGAATTTCTTCTTCGATGCGTAAGTCATCATCACCGTGAAAAATGTAGAACGTAGGGGAAGGTTTTGTCATGGTCACTAGGGTGATTTTGTAGGGACGCCATTCATGGCGTCCGTGCGTTCAACATAAACGAACCGGACGCGATAAATCGCGTCCCTACGAATGCTCAATTTGAGCGGGTGACAACACGATGAACGGTGATGGCATTCTTGCTGAACGGCGTCCGCATTTCGCTGCGCGTCACGCGGATCACTTCAAGATCAGCGGGATCGCCGTCTGTCGTGATGTATTTTTGCAGCGATAAGCCCAACGGCTGCGAAAAGATCAGCGCAACGATCATCAGGAGCAGCAGGGTCGGCAGTCGGTTAAACACATCCCGACGATTCGCGCCCGCCAAACCGACCATTGCCGCTACCGAAGTCATCATGCCTGTGGTGACGAGGTTCGTCCCGCAGTTGGGATGCACCGCCAAATGGTGTTCGCCGCCGCGCATCCGGCGCAAAGCATCACGCACAGACGCTTCAATCGTCTCAGTCGGCGCATCGCCTAACAATACAAAACCGCTCTCGCTGCTGCGTCCCGCCATCCTCAAATCTTTGATGCGGTTAGAGAGCAGGTGAATCGTCGCGTGTTCCAAGCCGTGATTCCGCCGCGTGCGCCGTACCAACGGCAAATCTAACACCGGACGAATGGAATCAGCTAATTGTTCTACCCATGCGGTCATTGAATGTCTCGCTATTTACCCTGTCAGGTCACATGAATGTAACACACTTTGTTCCCTCTGAAAACCTGTCGTCCGCCCTACGACGGATGCAATAGGCAAAAATGGGAGTAGAATGTAAACAGGTTTTGTAAATTTGCGCCTACTCTTTTGGAGAACAAAGAATGCCTAATCAAACTCGATACGGGCTAACGCTTCTTCTGCTCGTCCTTATTGCGTTAGCAGTACCGGCGATGGCAGTTGCGTCTCAAGCCAATGACCCTACGCCTCTGGTTTCGCCTACAGTGACCCTCATGCCCTCCGGTACGCCGCTCCCGGTTGAGCCAACTGCGATGCCCGCAACGGCACTCCCGCCCACCGAAGCCCCCGTCGAACTCACCGACGAACCGGACGCCGAAGTCACCGCCGAAGCTGGTGTTCAGCTCCCCGTCTCAGAACGTGTTGATCCGGTTGACGCGGGCGAAATCAGCATTGGCGATACACTGGAAGGCACGTTGAGCGAAACCGAACCTGCTTTCGTCTATACGTTGACGGGAACAGCCGGTCAGTCAGTACGCATTACGTTGATGTCTGAAGACTTCGACCCGTATCTGGTTCTAGAAGATGCCGACGGCAACATCCTTGACACAGACGACGACAGCGCGGGCAGTTTCGATTCGCGCATTGGTCCTTTCAGTCTCCCCGCCGACGGTGAATATCGCATCGTGGCACAAAGTTTCGCTTACTACAACAACAGCGGTGCTGCCGTAGGTGACTTTACGATCTCGGTGGAAGAATTCGAGACGCGGCGCATCGAATACACTCAGGAAATCGCAGGAACGTTGACCATCGAAGAACCGTTTCAAGAATACGAGTTCACAGGTGAAGCGGGCGACTCGATCATGATTCGTCTGACCGCGCCCTCCTATGATGCCTACCTGACACTCCTCGATGACAACGGTTTCGACCTCATCAGCAACGATGACAGCGGCGGTTCGCTCAATTCGCAGATCGGTCCCTACGAACTGCCCTACACAGGCACGTACATCATTAGCGCGACCAGCTACAGCCGTTCTGCGACGGGCGACTATACGCTCTCGCTCGACCAAGTGGAATTGCAGCCCATTGCTTACGGCGACACGCTCCAAATTGAAGTTGAACCGAACAGCAATACCTTCTTCTTCAACTTTGAAGCGAATGCGGGCGAAGTCATCAATGTCTACGCCGAAAGTGACGGCAGTGTGAATACCGATATTTCGCTCACTGACCCGTATAACTCCACCTTGATCAGCGATCAAGACGGTGGACGCCGCTACGACCCGGAAATCGTGGACTTCATCGTGACTTCAACGGGAACACATACCCTTGTTTTGAACGTGGTTGATGGCGAAGGAACGGTGAGTTTGACGCTGGAACGCGGCGTGCTGCCTTCTCTGGATGAAGGCACACAGCAAATCAGCTTCAACACCACCCAATCGAATCAAACGCGGGCGCTCTCTTTTACAGGGGTTGCTGGACAAAGCGTCCACCTGAGCTTTAGTGTTGTTGAGGGTGCAACATCGGGATCGCCTAACATCACCATCACGCAGCAGGGGACATCCATTGCTTATGCAAGCGCCAGCTATGTCAGCGCCACGAGCATTGATTTCACCGTGCCGTATGATGGCGAAGTGTTTATCAGCGTCATCGAATACAGCTATACCAACATCAGCTATGAAGTCGCGCTCGAACCCGCGTAAATAACCTCACCCCCAACCCCCTCTCCGAAAAAAGGAGAGGGGGAGCAAACCAAGACGCAAAGCCCACCCCACCCCCGACCCCTCCCCGAATTCAGGGAGGGGAGTAAGCAAAAGCGTCGTTTACAGCGTAGGATGAGCCGGAAATAGATACTGACGGAGTGCGTTTGAGCCTCCTTTAGGAGGCTTTCTACCCCTTGCCGGAGGCTTGAGCCTCCGGCAAATCGCTTATCTTGCTGCATATAGGATGTGCCTTTGCACGTCCCTACACCTCGTTTAGCCCATCTAGCTCCGTGATCGCAAATTCCTCTTGAATAGCTCGAATTTCGCGTTGAATTTCGGGATCATTTGCCATCGCTTCTAGTTGCGATTCAATATCCATGTTTTACGCCTTCACATATCGTATTTCGATCTTACTCAGCGTCGGCGTGTAATCGAGGATCACATAGGCGGGTTTGCCATAATCGGCGGGGATGACTCGCGTCTCAATGGGGCGATGCTCCCCCGCAATCGTCGCCGCGATTCCCTCGTGCGTGTGTCCGCTGACCACTACGCTGACCTTTGGGCTGGTGATGACCGTTTTACCGAGCGTCAAGTTATAAAAATAGGCGTTCCCGATGTTCCATGTGTAATTGCCGGGTTTACGCACAATGGTTTCTATGAAAATAGGGGAATGCGTCACAACGAGGATTTCACGCACGGCGGGGTCAGCATCGAGGACGGCGAGTCGTGCCGCGAATGCCGCGCCAAGTTCCGCCGCGAACTCTTTATCCGTTCGTTTCCACTTGACCCATGTGCCATCCATGACGATTTGCGCTTTGTTCTGGGCGTAATCGTGATCGGTCATTTTGAGCGACGGATCGTGTCCCGTATAGTCGGACCATGCCAGCGTCCCGCAAATGCCTACGCCCTCTTTGACCCAATTTTCACCCTCTAGCCAGATCGCACCGCGTTCACGGGTGAGTCGGGGAAGCGTTTCGTTCCACAGTTGTTCGCTGCTAACGTCATCTCGCGCCCACAAATCATGATTGCCGATCAGAATCAGGCGGGGCGCGGCAATCTGCCCTAACAACCCTAGCATGTCATCAAAGCCGCTGACCCGTTCGCCTACATCGCCCGCCATAATTACACAGTCGGGCTTCAAACGGCTGATCTCTTTCACCGTGCGCTCTAAAATGGCGCGATATTGCGGCGTATAGTGCGTATCGGAGAGGACAACCACGCGCATGTTATGAACTCCTGACTACGTGAGGTATTCGCCGCCGTCCACATGGATCACCGCGCCGTTGAGGTACGGCTCACGCGCCAGATACGCGACTGCCCGTGCCACATCCTCCGCAGAACCGGGATGCTGCATGGGCGTTTGGGCGGCGAGTGCTTGCCAGCGATCATCGGGTGTGCGCTCAGGCTTGAGGACAAGACCGGGAATAATAGCGTTCGTGCGGATATGCGGCGCATAAGTGACGGCGCTCAGTTTGGTCAGCGCCAGCAAGCCCGCCTTACTGATCCCGTGCGCGGCGAAATCCACCCACGGATCAATCGCGCCCTTATCGCAAATGTTGATGATCACGCCGCCGGGGGGATCGTTGTGCATCATCAATTGTGCGCCTTCTTGAGTGAGCAAAAACGGCGCGGTCAAGTTGATCGCTAACGTCGTGTTCCAGTCCTCAAGCGAGACATCCGGTAAGCGGTTGCTCTTAAAGTTCGATGCGCTGTTGACCAGTATATCTAGCCGACCAAAAGCCGCCTGAATCGCGTTGATCAACTGTTTGGGGGCGTCTGTCTGACTGAGGTTTGCGGTAAAGGGGATCACTTGCACGCCAAACGCCATCACCTCTTGACGGGTTTGCTCCACCATTTCAGGCGATGCGCCATGAGAATGCAGCGCGATATGTGCGCCGTTTCGCGCCAATTCCAGCGCAATCGCCTTACCCACGCGATGCGCCGCGCCCGTGACTAACGCCACTTTCCCTGAGAGATCATTCATGATGAGAGAAAATCAACCACAGAGAACACGGAGATCACAGAGAATTATAACTTCTTTTCCTCTGCGTTCTCTGTGATCTCTGTGGTGAATAATCTTTTAGTAGCCCGTGATCGGGACGGAAAGCAGGAAGATAGCCGACACCAGCGCGATCAAGAGCGGCAGGATGAGCGCGAATGCGAAAACGCGGCTGTCCTCACGCAGGTGCATGTAAAACAGCACGACCATCACGGCTTTACCCAACGACAGCACCACCAACGGCACGGTCTTAAAAATGCCTTCGGGGAACACCTCTGCGATAATCACTTCGACAATCGTGATGATGGCAAGTGTGATGAACACTACGGTATACAGCGGCAGCGGGATCACGCGCCCAAATACATGCGTCTCGTTACGGTTGTGAGTCGGCGCATGGGCGGCGGCGGGTGTTGTCGGACGGGTTTCACGGTCAATCGCGTTCACCGCGTCCTCAACGGCTTCGATGGGCTTGTTCAGCACATCTTCTGCCGCAGCGCGTGCCACTTTTTCAGCATGGGGTTCAGACGCGAGAACTTGTTTCGCCTCTGCGGGCATTTCCTCAACAGGAACAGGATCGGCGCGTAGTTCGCGGATCGTTTTGCTGTCCTGTTCCGCAATCGACTGTGGCGGATTATTCGGATCGATGGGAGTCGGTTCTTCCCGCTTGATTTCGTCTGTCATTGGCTCGTTTCTCCTTTAGACCAGATAAATCATCGTGAACAGGACAATCCACACCACGTCCACGAAATGCCAGTACAAACCGAAGATTTCGACGCCGAGATATTTCCCGTTGTTGTAAGCACCCTTCGACCCGCGATACACCACCCACAGCGCCCACAGCACACCGACGATCACATGTGCGCCGTGTAGGGCAGTCGGGGCATAGAAACGCATCCCGAACTCATCACCGTAAAGCGTGATGCCTTCCGCTGACAGGGTGTTGTACTCAACATACTGCAAGCCGACGAACAACAAGCCCAACAGCGCGGTCATGCCAATCCACCGGATGAGGCTTTGCTGTTCGTTGTTTTGAATGGCACGTAAACCCATGACCATCGTCCAACTGCTCGACAGCAGCAAGAAGGTGTTGGCGCTGACCAGAAGAATGCCGGCGGCTTCATGCACCTCGTGGACGCGCTCCGGGTTGTTGACACGAAACACGACGAACAGCGCGATCATCACCGCGAACAGCACGACTTCGGAGGCAAGGAACAACCACATCGCAAATTTCATATTGTCGATGTGCGTTGCCTCTGCCTGACTGTGCGTATGCACCTGTGGAGTATCGATTCTCGCTTCACTCATGGCTTACTTACCTCTGAAACAGAACAGGGACACGGCGCAGCAAGCGCACGAGCCACGCGGCGATTCGTCCCACCGTTTGCAGCAGCAGCGTTGGGCGTACCAGCAAGAACGCGACCAGCAGCGCATTCACCAGCGACAGCAGCGCATCCACCACCAGCAGCATCGGCATCCCCAATAGGATACCGGTACTAGGGACGAAGGCGGGCAGCGCCAAGCCGATCAACGCATAGTAGAACACGATGTAAAGCACTAAAAAGAGGATCAGAAAGACCGCCAGCGTAGTTTGACGCGAAATGACGAACAGATACGCGATCAGCGCGGCAAACGCCAGAGAAACAACGGTCATCAGCGTGGGTGATGGATTAGGCGGCAGAATAGTCGGCAGCGTTAGCCCGATCAAGACTGCGTAGGAAATGACCGCCATAATCACGAAAACGACCAAGAAATTAACAATCATCCTCAGCGTGATGGGCTGTGGAGCGGTTTCATCACTGACTAGGACGGCACGCTGACCCGAAGGCAGCGCGGGCGCGTTGATCGGCGCGTTCGGCGCAACTTTGACTTCGGCAATCGTGCGGGCAAGGTAGACGAACATCCAACCCATTGCACCCGCCGTCACTGCCAGCGATGCGAACATCACAATGATGAAGACGGAGAACACTACGAGTTCGCTGATCAAAAGATCGCGCCCGAACAGTTCTACGGGAAAATAACCAACGGCGGTGGTTGATGCCAGCGCGTCATCGGTTGTCCTCAGTGTGAAGCCGCCAAAGACCGCGAACAACATCAACACAATGAGCGCAATCAGCATCAGCGTGAACAGCGTCCACACAGAACTACTGAGGAGCGCAACGGGTTTCGGTGCTTCT
The DNA here is from genome assembly GCA_038214955.1 of Aggregatilineales bacterium. Taxonomy (GTDB): domain Bacteria; phylum Chloroflexota; class Anaerolineae; order Aggregatilineales; family Phototrophicaceae; genus Flexifilum. The sequence continues at coordinate 13,273 of JBBQRJ010000072.1, forward strand.
TCTTCGTGGTGGTCGTCGGCATGTTCGCCATGCACGCTCATCTTAGGATCGAACGCGCCCATCCCCCAGACGAAAAAGCCCGCTGAGGTGAACGCCGACAGGACTAACCCCGGTCCCGGCGCCCACAAGGGATCAAGTTGTTGCAAGCCGCGCAGGATGATCACCCCAAGCGCCGCCAGCAAGAAGCCGAGGATCGCCATCGGGATCGCACGGTTCAGACCAGGTTGCATAGACAGACTTCCCTTCTGAAAAGAAGTTAAAAGTCGAAAGTTGAAAGTTGAAAGTAAGGACAGGAAGATTTCTGTTTTTACTTTTAACTTTTAACTCGTCACTTTCAACTCAGATAATGTACAGCACCACGTAGAATAGTATCCATGCGACGACGACAAAATACCACAATTTCGCCGCCCCTTCCACACCCCAATTATCCACCGCGTTATAAGCGCCTGCCCGCCCTTTATTCAGCACATTGACCATCATGTAGCCGATGACCAGCGCGTGAATGGCGTGATAGGCGATCATCACGCGGAAAATATCGCTGAACTGCCCGCTAAACTGGACGCTCACCCACTCGAACGCCATGATCAGCACGAACGCCGCGCCTAACACAATCGCCGCCCGCCAGCTTGATAAAAATACGGGACGATCTTCTTTACGGATGGCGTTTAATCCGCGCTGTGCGAAGAACACGCTTGCCAGCAGTCCCGCCGTCGCCACCGTCGGCAGAATGCGTTCCAGCCCGTCCACACCTGCGGGGGGCCACGTCGGGAAATTACCCCGTATTTGCAAGTTCACGACAATCAAACAGACGAACACCATAATCCACGAGATTTGGAACACGCTGATCGCCGTGCGCTTGTTTGCCAGTGCCTGACGTTCGGCGCGTGATAGCGATTGTTCTGCTATCCGTTGATTCGACATACCAATAAGCCTCAAAACCTCTTGCCTCACCCGTCTTGTTGCGCTCGACTCCCCCTCTCCATTTGGAGAGGGGGCTAGGGGGTGAGGCTCTTCTCTTAATCCCCGCTTGTGAGCTTGGATGTAGGCGCGGGAGTCGTCACATCGGTATTTGGCATCGCTGATACACCGTACCGCTGATCAATCGCCTCAAGGTAGGCGTGTGATGCTTGTGTGCCATACCCATAGGGATTCTTGAACGGCACAGGGTCGCCAATGAAGTTATGCGCGGGCGGCGGTGATGTGGTCGCCCATTCCAGCGTGAGCGCACGCCACGGATTCGCGCCCGCGATGCGTCCGCGCGAGAGGCTCATCACCGCGTTCACCAGAAACACGAACGTCGAAATGCCGAGTACGAACGCCGCTATGCTGATAATCACATTCCAACTTTGAAACTCTGGCGCATAGACTGCTACGCGGCGCGGCATCCCCAACATCCCGACAATGTGCTGCGGGAAGAACGTGAAGAAGAAGCCCACATACGTCAGGAAGAAATGGATTTTGCCCGCACGTTCGTTCATCAAGCG
>JBBQRJ010000073.1:0-14549 GCA_038214955.1 Aggregatilineales bacterium
ACCCTTGCCAAGGCATTCACCAAGCCATGGTCCTTGCCAAGGCATTGACCAAGCCAAGGTCCTTGCCAAGGCATTTACCAAGCCATGTCCCATTGCCAAAGCATTGACCAAGCCATGGTCATTTGCCAAGGCATTCACCAAGCCATGGTCCTTGCCAAGGCATTGACCAAGCCATGGCCCTTTGCCCCCAACCCCTCTCCAAATGGAGAGGGGAGGAATGTGCGGGGTGAGAGGTTTACTTACGGCAGCGCACCCGTATCACGCAGCAGAGCGAGTGTGCCTTCGAGATCGCGCAGCGTGTTCAGGTCAAGTTCGGGCGCGACAAACGAATCGAGCGACGGCACGCCTTCTGCGAGCGGGACACCCGCGATCAACGGGTATTCGCCCGTCGTTTCCGCGAAGTAAGTTTGTCCGGTTTCACTCAACAGGAACAGGAGCAAACGCTGTGACAAACCGGGTTGATCGCTACTACTGACCACGCCCGCACCCGCCACGTTAATCAAGTTGCCGATGTCGCCTTCCTGGAAGAAGTAGACGGCAATCGACGCATCGGGCGCTTGTTCCAAGAATTCAAACACATAGTAATGGTTGACGATGCCGACGGGAAATTCACCCTCAATGACTGCCTGCACAATGGCGTCGTTATTGTCGAAAGCGGGTGATGCATTATCCACCATACCCTGCACCCACGCCCGCGCCTGATCGTCACCCAGCAGCACGCGCATCGCCGTGACCTGCGATTGTAGGGACGCATTTGCGGGCGCCCAACCGACTCGCCCTGCCCATTCGGGCGCGGCGAAGTCGAGGATCGAGGCGGGAAGTTCTTCTTCGCTGATCAGTTCGGTGTTGTAGACAATGGCACGCGCACGACCGGAAATGCCGACCCAGACACCCTCATTCGATTGATAGGCGGCGGGGACACGTTCCAGCACGTCGGACGGCAGAGGCGCAAGCAGCCCGGCGGCGGAGAGAGCGCCCAACGCGCCCGCGTCCTGTGCGATGTAGACATCGGCGGGGCTGTTGTCGCCTTCTTCAAGGATGGTCGCCGCCATTTCAGCGGTGCTGCCGTAGCGCACTTCGACCTGAACGCCAGTTTCGGCGGTGAATTGTTCGAGAATGGGACCGATCAAGCTCTCGCTGCGCCCCGAATACACGGTGAGCGTTTCGCTCGATTCTTGGGCGGCGATGGGTAGGACGGCGGACAGGGCGACGAAAACCAGTAGGATCAACATCAAGCGGTTGATACGCATCAGGGGAAATCTCCTCACATACAGAAAAAACAAACCTATGACAACTACGAATAGTTCATCGCTGAACACAAGGTTTATTCTCTATGGAGCGCCTGTAAATATCTACGCTTGTGGTAAATTTCTCAATTTTCGCGGCGATGACTAGGGGTTAAACATAGACACTCTATGAATTTTCATGATCGTCATCTGAAAATTGCATGAGGTTAAAAGTTAATTGGAGCTACGCCCTATGATGTGGGGTGTTCGCAACGTTTCCCTGCTCTATGCGTATATACGAGTAGGTTGGCATGGTACAATCGTGCTTGATGAATGCATTGCGAAGCGTGAGGGAATCTATGTCTGCATGGTGGGGAACGCGGACTAACGTTTCACCGCGTTTGCGGTTAGAAGTCGAGGCGATGCGGGCGGCATTTGAAAACACCTTCAAGCTGGTTGTGCCGACGCAGGGAATGGTCTATTGGGAAGGGTGGGTCGAGGTGAATCTGGCGTATTTAAAGACGCCGCATCACCATTTGAAGATCATCTATCCGGTAGATTACCCAAGCCGACCCGCAGAGGCGTATGTGTTAGAGCCGCGCATTTACAGCGAGAAACATCAATACGAGGATGGTCAGTTGTGCTTGTTCAACCCGAAAGACGGGGAGCATTACGGCTGGAATCCTAGTCGTTCGACAGCGGTGACGGTGGCGGGCTGGGCGATTCAATGGTTGTACGCCTATTACACATGGCGGGCGACGAAAGAATGGCCCGGAATTGAAGAACGGGTTGATCCTAATACGCCGCTGCCGCCGCGTCGGAGATAGAGAGGCATCATGGTATTACGGCGCAATGGGCGCGGTGTGCCGAACCTTGTGATCGCGCAGCGCGTGATCGACAAGATTGCATCGGCAGCGAATCTCCATATCGAAGATGAGACGGGCGAGGCGATGGTCGGCTTTTTCGTGCCGCGCCAGCATCCTAGCGGAATGCCTACGCTTTACGTGTTGGACACGATTTCGCCCGATAACAGCGCGATCCGCCAATTTCACACGTTTCAGCAGGGCGACGACTTGCAAGACGAGTTGATCTGGTGGTTGCAAGAGAATTGGCGAGTCCAGCGTGAGAAAAACGGCTCGTTCATCACCAAGATGTTCGGTACAAAGTGGGATGTGCCGCTGCGGTATTTGGGTGACTGGCACAAACAACCGGGATTCATGATTCAGCCCAGCGGCGGCGACTTGATGACGGCGATTGATTGGATTGACGACGAAGAAAACAATATGGATTTTCTGCTTGCGCCAATCGTCACGCTCGATCACCCGCATACGATCATCCCGTCCAGCGTGATCACGAATTTCCTGATGATCCCGCAAGAAGACGGGGACGCCATGCGCGTGGATTTCTGGTACATCGACAAGAACGCCGCTGGCTTTTTGCCGATTGCGCCGTCGGTCTACCCGAACGATCAACTGCCGACGCTGGCGGATTATCCGTGGCACTTGATTGATGAGGAACGTTTCGCCCGCGAAAACGCCGCGCTGCGCGAAGAAAACCTGTTCGTGTCGCTGTCGTTTTACGATACGGATGATGCGCCGCCGCTCGAAATTTGTCTGTTGGTGGGGCGTATGGGCGGGGACAAATTGATTCTGCTCGTCACCAAGACGGACTATCCCAAAACCGCGCCGAAAGTGCGAGTCGCGCCGTTCATCCACAGTAAACCCGACGATGATATGTATAAGGTATTTGAACAGGCGTGGAAAACGTCTGACCCTGTGGATATGGGGTTCGATTGGACACCTGATTACACGCTGCTGGATGTGGTCAAGGCAGTAGAGGCGAAAGTAAAGAAGTAGGAAGTTAAAAGTTAAAAGTGACAGCAGTGACATGAATATGTACCGGACGCGATATAGCACGTCCCTACCGTCAAAAGATTTTCTATCTGATGGAGAACCAAAATAGATCTCAAATAATCGTAGGGGCGACCCAACGTGGTCGCCCGTTTCAATCGGGCGGGGACATTGCCCCGCCCCTACAAGGGATACTCTCTATTCGATTTGGGTTCTCCGTAAGGCATAAATTTCATGAGGTTGTCCTTTACTTTCAACTTTTAACTTGGAGTATGTCATGAGTTGGGATCGGGTGGAACGCTTGATCGGGTCGGCAAACTTAGCTCGACTGGCGGAAAAGCGTGTGGCGGTGATCGGTTTGGGGTCGGGCGGCGGATTCGTCGCGCTGACGCTGGCGATGAGCGGCGTCGGTAAGTTCGTTTTGATCGATGATGATACGTTGGACGAAAACAACGTTGTGCGCCATGTGGCAGATCGGCGTTATGTGGGTCAGCCGAAGGTTGAAGTCGTCGCAGACTTGATTCGCCAGCGCAACCCGAACGCCGAGGTTCAAACGCATGTTGGACGAATCGAACAGCATACGGATGCACTCGATGGCGTTGATCTGATCGTGGTGGGTGTAGATGGCGAAAACCCGAAATATGCGATCAATCAGGCGGCGCTCGATAAAAACCTGATCGCCGTGTATGCGGGGGTCTATGAGCGCGGCGAAGGCGGTGACGTGACGGTCATCCGTCCCTATGATGGTCCCTGTTATGCGTGTTGGGCGGCGGAACTGCGCGACGAATTAGCCTCTGTGAAGAATTTCGGAGAGCGTGAACTCGATTATGGTATGATCGGGGAAAGCGGCACTTTAGAGGCTGAACCGGGCTTATGGCTGCATGTGACTCGTGTCGCAGGTACGCAAGCTGATATGACGCTGAACGAACTTTTACAGGGCAGCGAAATTTATAAACAAATGCCCGGTAACACAGTTATTCTGGCAAATGCGGCGCTCGAAATCATCGACGGGCAGATGAGTCCGCCTTATACGGCGGTGTGGGTGACGATTGAACGCGACCCTGACTGCTTGATCTGCGGGGACACTTTCCGGCGTCAAGAGGCACTTTCAGAAGATGAGATGATGTCGCTGGATGAGTTGATGCAACTAGACGACGAAAAGGAACAAAATCGTGACGGACGAGCCTAAAAATCCAACACCTGAAACACCTGAAACATCTGACCAAAACGCGAATCCGCCCGATACAGGCTATCAGGATCGGCTGGAACGGCTTGGCGGAGAACCCGCGCCGGTGATCACGCCGGAAGAATTCGCACGGCTGCAAAAAGCGGGACAGGTTCACATTGATGCGCGTGGTCGCGTCAAAGCCAACCGCCGCAGCGACGCCGAAGCGGGCGTATCGCTTAAGAAGCGGCGTGCGTGGTATGGTCGATAACAAAGACAACAAACACCCTAAAGACATCAAAGACAACGACACCCTAGTTACTGCTCTCAAAAACGCGGGACTGCTCGATGACCCACGCTTGGAACAAGCGTTTCGCGCCGTCCCGCGTCATCTTTTCCTGCCGAATCTGCCACCCGAACAGGTGTATGCCGATGAAGCCGTAGCCATCAAGCACGGTGTAGACGGCGTGATCGTGAGTTCGTCTAGCCAGCCGAGCATGATGGCGATCATGCTGAATCAACTGCGATTGACGGAAGGCGATAACGTCCTCGAAATTGGCACGGGGTCGGGTTATAACGCGGCGATCATGCAGCACATCGTCGGGGACGGCGGCAAAATCACCAGCATCGAAATTGACAAAGAGATCGCCAGCAAAGCTGAGGACAACCTCGCCAGAGCGGGGCGGCGCGTGGTCAACGTGGTACATGGTGACGGCGCGGCGGGTTATGCGCCTCGTGCCGCCTATGATCGCATCATTGCGACGGTGGGCGTGTGGGATGTGCCGAAAATGTGGGAACGCCAGTTGAAACCGGACGGGATTCTCGTTGTGCCGATCTGGTGGGACGCCTATCAACTGAGCGCCTCGTTCACGTTTGAAGGCGACGGCACGATGATCAGCCGGAAGAATTTGCTGTGCGGATTCATTGATTTGCGCGGCGGCGCGGCGAGTCCCCCGCTGAGGATGCGAGTCGGCACAACGGCGCTGCGACTCGATTCGAGCGAGGCGGTGCGATTGGACAGCGCGGCAATCCATTCGCTGCTGTCGGATGATGCGTCAAAAGGTCAGTTGAGCATTCCGGTCACGTCCCGCGAACATTGGACGAGTTTCATCCCCCATTTGATCATGAATACGCCAGCGGATTTCATCTTCGCACGCTATCAAACGATGGACGAACAGAAACCCTACGGAATCGAAGGATCGGGCTTTGCGCTGCTCACACAAGGGAGCGCCTGCTTCATTCCAGTGGAGGGTGAAGGTATGGCGTACTGCTACGGCGGCGCAGATTCGTTTCTGGCGATTGAGGACGCGCTCAATGCATGGGAGCAAGACGGACGCCCTTCGCGGGATCGGCTACGCTTGCGTTTGATCCCCAGTGGGCGCGGCGAACCCTCGATTCACACGGGGAAACTTTACCCGCGCCGGGATCATATCCTCCATGCATGGTTTGAAGAGTAGAAAAGCAACCTCACCCCCCTCTCCGAAAATAGGAGAGATAGCCTCACCCCCGACCCCTCAGCGAAAACAGGAAAGATAGCCTCACCCCCGACCCCTCTCCCGAAAAGAGGAGAGGGGAGACAAACAAAAACATCGTTGCACATCAACCCCACCCCCGACCCCTCCCCGAATTCAGGGAGGGGAGACAAGCAAGGCATTTCAAAGAGGTTCTAACCAAAAGAGTCTGCTAAAGTTGCTTCACGAAAAATTGGTGGTTTAATTGAGGGATCATGTTCCGTTAAACCTCGAAAGATGACCAACGGTGATCCAAACCGCCGAGATCGCCCACTGGAATGAGCCGCACGCTCAACCCGTGTCCCTGAAACCGCCGCTCAAATGGGCGGGTGGAAAACGCTGGCTTGCTCCCCATGTGCGCCCACTGTGGGAGTCGTTTCGCCATCATCGTTACGTTGAGCCGTTTTGCGGCGGCTTGGCGCTCCCCTTGAATTACGCGCCGACTCACGCTCTGCTCAACGACATGAACACGCATTTGATCAATTTCTACCACTGCATTCAAGATGGCTTGAAAATCGAGATTGAGACGGTTAATGACCGGACGATCTACTACCAGCACCGCGACCAATTCAACACGTTCGTGCGGGAGGGTCACGCACACAGCAAAACCGCCGCCGAACTGTTCTACTACCTCAACCGGACGGGTTATAACGGGTTGTGCCGCTTCAACAAGAAGGGCGGTTTTAACGTCCCCTTCGGCAAGTACAACACGATCAACTATGCGGAAGATTTCTACGGCTATCAGGATACGCTCAACACATGGACGTTCAGCACAGGCGATTTTGAGCGAATCGATCTCGACCCTGACGATTTCATATACGCCGATCCTCCGTATGATGTGCAGTTCGTCCAGTATTCACAGGGCGGCTTTACGTGGGATGATCAGGTGCGGCTGGCGGAATGGCTATCCCGACATCGCGGGGCGGTTGTGCTGTCGAACCAAGCGACGGAGCGCATTTGCACGCTGTATAAAAAGTTAGGGTTCAAACTGCGATTCCTTGAAGCGCCGCGCCGAATTAGCTGTAATGGGGATCGCACGCCCGCCATCGAAGTTCTCGCCATTCGAGGACTTGACGATTGACAGCCTAAGTTTTTTACCCCACCCCCGACCCCTCCCCGAATTCAGGGAGGGGAGAAAACAAACTTCTCGCGCCTTAACTTATATGGGAGAAGTGTTTAAGGGAATGAGAGAAAGTATCCGTAGATCAGGCTAGATAGATTGAAGTCATGCAGCCGCCTTATTATTTCCCCCACAAGCGCGAAGAATCTTATCCCCCCGTTGAAAGGGTGCGGCGGTGGTTCGAGAAGCGCGGCGATGTGGCGGAAGCGCGGGACGTGCAAGACGACTCGGAGTATTACTACAAAGGCGACATCATGGTCATTCGCGGCGACGGCAGCACGCAGTTTGTCGAAGTGAAGTCTGAGCCGTCGTATACACGTCACACCACCGAAAACCTTGCCATTGAACGATTCTCTGATATTGCCAAACGCAGCCCCGGTGGTCCGTGGTCAACGCAAGCCGATTTTTACGTTCACATTTACGCGGATGGTCTGCTGGTGGTGATGAACCGGAAACATCTCGTCGCATGGATGGAAAGCGAACTCAGGCGCGATTCGCATACGTTCACGTACCGCGAGATTCCTAATCGCGGGTGGACAACCGGCACCTTCTTAATTCCGCGCAACCGAGTCCGCGCCGCGTTGGGTCAATGGATGCGCGAATACGACTTGGATTAGCCGAAAAATCCGCCGATTTGTTCTAAACTCACCGTTCAAAAACCATTAAATCTATGCTATGATTTTAAGTGGCAGTCTAGGGAACGCGACCCGAAAAAGCGAATTCTTCCTAACGCTCTGGCTGCCTTTTGCTTAGGGAGATACAACGCACGGAAGAGTGCTACATGAGCGAAGTTGAATCGAAACGCTGTACGAGGTGTGAGCAGGTTTTGCCGTTGCATCAGTTCTACAAGGATAGTAAATCCAAAAATGGGTTCACATTCTCCTGTAAACGATGTATGTCCGAGTCACAAGGTAAGGTCTATTTTGGCAAGCGCAATAAAGACATTGTAGTGCCAGAAGGACATAAACGCTGTACTCGTTGTGAGCGCACTTTACTAAAAACAAGTTTCGGCAAATGTGTTTCCAAAAAGGATGGTTTGCAATCACACTGTAACGAATGTCGCCAAGCTAAACGAGATGAAAAACGCAAGCCGAAAGAAGTTATTCCAGAGGGCTTGAAGCGGTGTTACAAGTGCAAAGAACTAAAACCTGCGACAATGGATTATTTCTCTGCGGATAACCGTTCACCGGGAGGATTGCAAGCAGCTTGTAAAAGGTGTTACGGAGAATATCGGGAACAAAACCGAGAACGCATCAATAATCAGAAGCGCCAACACTATTTTATAAATGCGATCAGAATAAACGCCGCAAACATGCACAATTATTATGCACGACACGACTATTATCGAGAGAAAAACCGTAAATGGTACTACGAGAATCAAGATCATGTCAGAGAATATCGTAGAACCTATTACCATAACAATCGGGAACAATTGCTTGAAGCACAGCGAATATGGCGAGTCGAGCATCCAGAACAATGGCAAAACTACTATCACAAAAACAAAGAACGTCTCTATCAAAGTAAACGTAAATGGGCAGAAGCCAACCGTCCTATGATCCGCATGTATGCGAAAGTCGCTAAAGCGCGACGACGAGCATTGAAACGACAACTACCATATGATTGGGGTATAAAGTATTGGCGTAACTCTTTAGACTATTGGGGGCATCAGTGTTGTATTTGCGGTCAAGCACAACATCTCCAAGCCGATCACTGGATACCACTGTCACATGCAAACTGTCCCGGTACAACAACTGACAATATGATTGTCCTATGCCGTTCATGTAATGCGAGTAAAGGTACTACAATGCCAGAATACTGGCTCACTGAAAAACTGGGTGAGGAAGCAGCACAGAAAAAAATTGCCGAAATACAGGCTTATTTTGCTTATGTCAGTGAGTTACAGAAAGAGGAGTAATCAGCATGGCAGCTTTCAATTTATGCACCATTGTTGGTAATGTGGGTAAAGAACCAGAAATGCGTTATCTGCCTTCTGGTACACCCGTATGTACATTTACGGTAGCAGTCACTCGCAAATTTGGCACTGGCGATCAACGGCAAGAGAAAACCCAGTGGTTTAGAATATCATGCTGGAATAAATTAGGTGAAACTGCTAATTCCATAGTACATAAAGGAGGTCAAATCCTTGTCTCAGGATCAGTCGAAGCCTCAGCGTACTTGGATAAGAGTGGTCAAGCTCAAGCCTCACTCGAACTCCGTGCTGACACCTTCCAACTGCTAGGTTCTCGCGGTGATGGTCAAGGCGGCGGGCAAGGTGAGCAGGGTGGCGGCGACTACAGCAATTATGGTGGTGGCAACAGTGGCGGCGGGATCGACGAGATTCCTTTCTGACCTAAAACCAACGGACGCGATAAATCGCGTCCCCACGAAAGTGATTTTTGTAGGGACAAGGTACGCCTTGTCCGATTGTTTGTTGCGCCACCTCAGTTTTCAATCGTCGCGTAATCAAGTATGCTTGATGCAGTCAGACAGCACTCTGACTGAATTTTTATTTTAGGCGCGAATCTACTCATGAGCCAACCGCCGAAGCCCCCTAACCGACAATTACGCTTAGAAATCCCATCAAACTTGAACGCGACCTACGCGAACGCGGTGATCGTCAGCCACACCAACAGCGAAATGATCTTCGACTTCTTACAGGTGATGCCGAATGATCCCCGCGCCCGCGTGCAAAATCGCGTCGTCCTCACGCCCGCCAACGCGAAAATGTTCCTGCGGGCGCTGCAAACCAACCTTGAACGTTATGAAGAAAAGAACGGTGAAATCCAACTGCCGCCGCAAGCCGCGTCACTGGCAGATCAACTGTTCGGCATGATCAAGCCCGAAGACGAGACGTAATGGACGATTTGCTCCGAGTCTCTGACTCGATTCGGGCGGCGTTTGTCAGCAAGAATGCCGCCCGTGACAGCGCGATTGCCCGCTCCCGCGAATTGATCCGCCACTGTGCCGAGTCGATCCGTGCTACACATCGCCGCGAATGGGATGCCGCCGAAGCCAAACTCGCGGTTGCACAGGCGGGCGCGGACGATCTGCGGGGGATTATCCGTGATTACCCGGATTTGCTGTACAGCGGGTATACACAGGATGCGCTTAAAGAGGTGGTCGAGGCGTTTGCGACCTATGCGATCATCCGGGATCGGGCGCTGCCGTCGCCGGAGTCGCTGACCGTCGATGGCAGTACGTACCTCAATGGGTTGGCAGAGGCAGCCACTGAACTGCGCCGTTTCATCCTCGATATTTTGCGCCGTGAGGATGGCGATGCTATGGAAGCGGAACGGTTGCTCAATTGGATGGATGCGATTTACGACCAGTTGGTGACGTTCGACTTTCCCGACGCGATCACGGGGGATTTACGGCGGCGCACGGATGTTGTACGGGGCGTGTTAGAGCGCACTCGCGGCGACCTCACGACGACGATACAGCAGCAGCGGTTACAAGCGGCGCTCAAGCGATTTGAAGGGCGCACAGGGACATGATGATCGAATGGCGTAATTTCACCCTTGTCACCATGCGGATACGTCGGCTAAAATAAACTAGCTTAGTCAATTTGACTTTGCCGCAGACCGCAGGCGCTGATTCATCAGCTTAATCTCCTGCCGAGGCGAGGGACACGAATGTACTATTCAACGATGAGAATAGACAGCCCTTGCGCGTTTGCGGGGCTGTTTTTTGTTTTAAGCAGTTAGCAGTTAGCGATTAGCAGTTAGCCAAATAAAAAGCATTTCGCTTTCAAGTGAAGTGTTTTGCTACTACGCACAGTAAGTAAGTAACTCACCTTACGCAGGGTGTCAGTTTGACCCCCACCCCGCTCGCTGCGCTCGCCTCCCTCCCCCGAATTCAGGGGAGGGCGAAAACATGAGTCTGCTTGCTCCCCTCCTCGAATTCGGGGTGGGGTCAGAAATAACGATCTGCGTAAGGTGAGTAAGTAAGTAAATAATTACAACGTGTAGTGACCAAACCTTGGTTTTAAAGCTAAATGCTAACGGCTAAAAGCTAATAGCTGTTCTACGAAAGGAGGAGACGCTTGGCAATCACACGAGAGCGTAAAGAAGAACTCGTCGCCATCTACAGCGAATTGTTGGGCAAAACTGACGGCTTCATCATTGCAGAATTCCGCAAGATGAGCGTGGTTAAGGTCAACGATTTGCGTAAGCGGTTGAGTGAGACAGCAGGTGGTAGCTATTCCGTCACCAAAAACACGCTGTTCCGCATCGCGCTGGAGCAAAACGGCTGGCCCGTTCCAACGGACATGTTTGCGGGGCAAACCGGAGTCGTGTTCGGCAACGGGAATCTACCCGGTGTGGCGAAGGCAGTTCAGGCGTACACCAAAGAAAAAGACAATGGAGAATTCTTCATCGTCAAAGGTGGCGTGATTGCTGGTTCCATCTTCAATGCGAAGGAACTGGAATCGGTGGCGAACCTGCCGACGCTGGACGAAATTCATGCACAACTCGCGGGCTTGATCGTCCAACCAGCGTCACAACTGGCGGGTCTGCTCAGTGCTGCGACATCACAAGTTGTTAACGTGCTGCAAGCCTACTTGCAGGAAAACGAATCGGGCGACGAAGAAGCCGCTTAAGGCTTGTTGCCCCCCACTCTCTCTTATAACAATCACAAGCTCGAAAGGACTTGAAAATGGCAGATTTGAATCGGATCGTAGACGACCTCAGCGCATTGACTATTCTGGAAGCGTCGGAACTGAAGAAACTCCTCGAAGAAAAATGGGGCGTGACGGCAGCTTCGGGCGGCGGCATGATGATGATGGCGGCAGGCGCGGGTGCGGCTGCGGCTCCAGCGGTTGAAGAAGTCAAGGAAGAACAGACCGAATTCAACGTCATCCTCTCTGATGTTGGTCCTAAGAAGATCAACGTTATTAAGGCAGTTCGTCAGGTGACGAGCCTCGGCTTGAAGGAAGCGAAGGACTTGGTCGAAAGCGACAAGCCCACCGTCCTCGAAGCCGTCAGCAAGGACAAGGCGAACGAAGCGAAGACCATCATCGAAGCCGAAGGCGCGAAGGTCGACATCAAGTAAATTCGCCGAGCGCGAATTTATTTCCAGAAGGCGACTCGGTTGAGTCGCCTTTTTGATTCCCGCGCTATACTACCCTTTCGTATTTCACCCAAAGGAAATTTTGCATGTTTTCCGCCATTGCCCGTAATCTGCGCGATCTGCCGTCCTCGCTCACACCCTCTGCCGTCCTATCCGGTTTGTTAGTGATCGTGATTGGCTATGCGTCCTCGCTCGTGATCGTCTTTCAAGCCGCCAGCAATGCCAACCTGACTCCCGCGCAAACGGCGTCATGGGTGCTGGCGATCACGGTGGGCGCGGGCGTGAGCAGCATCATTATGAGCCTGTGGTTTCGCCAGCCTGTCACGTCGGCATGGTCTACGCCGGGGGTGGCGCTGCTCGTCACGAGTCTGGCGCAGTACGCCTACAGTGAGGCAATAGGCGCTTACATCCTCGCGGGTGTGGGGATCATCCTGCTTGGCTTTTCCGGTTTATTCGGGCGTGTGATGGGCTTGATCCCCGCGCCGATTGTGTTGGGCATGTTGGCGGGCATCTTGATCCGCTTCGGGATCGGCACGTTTAACGCCATCCCCCAAGCGCCGCTGATCGTGCTGCCGATGATCGTGATCTATTTCGTGCTGAGGCGGCGCAATTTCCGCGCTCCGGCGGCGATCACGCTGATCGTTGGGCTGGTGATTGCCGCGCTCACAGGGTCGATCCATCTGGAGCAGTTTACGCTGTCGTTTGCCGCGCTCGAACTCACCGCGCCTACGTTTTCGATTCAGGCGGCGCTCGGTCTGGCACTGCCGCTGTTCGCGCTGGCGCTCACCGGACAAAATGCGCCGGGTCAAGCGGTGTTACGCAACGCGGGCTATGATGCCCCCATCGATAAAGCGTTGATCGTGACTGGCACCATGTCAGTGATCACCGCGCCGTTTGGCGGACATGGGGTGACTCTGGCGGCGATCACGGCGGCGCTCGTCACCGGACATGAAGCCCATCCCGACGCCACTAAACGCTACTCAGCGGGCGTAGCAACCGGATTGTGGTACATCGTGACGGGTCTGTTCGGCGCGGCGCTCGTATCACTGTTTGCGGGACTCCCCCCCGCGCTGATCGCCGCAACCGCCGGACTCGGCTTGGTCAGCGCGATCCTATCCTCCCTGAGCGGCGCAATGACCGCCCCCGAAGGACGTGAAGGCGCATTAGTCGCGCTGTTGTGTACGGCGGCGAATTTCTCGCTGTTGGGGGTCGGTGCGCCCTTCTGGGGGTTAGTGTTTGGCTTGCTCGTCCATTTTATTATGACGCGGGATAATAAATGATGAACCGAATAATCCTGTTGATCATTATTATGCTGTTGATAGCCCTCCCCGTCACTGCACAGGACGACGCACAGGACGATGCGCCTCAAGTACAGACTCTTGGTATCGGCATGTCGGTAGAGGCGACGATCAGCGATGCCGCGCCATTCGATTGGTGGCAGATCGAGGGAGCGGCGGGCGATGTGGTCAACGTGACCATCGAGGCGTATGAGGGACTCGCGCCGATTCTCGCGGTCTTGAGTCCCGGTGGCGATCTGGTCAACCGGAGCGCCGACGGCACGCCCAACGGCACTCTGCGAATGCGGTTTGAATTTCCAACGGATGGCACGTATACGATTGTGGCGGCGCGAGTCGGGGTGAACGAGGGTACGACCACCGGACGCTATATTCTGAACGTGGAGCGGGTGAGCGCCCCCGCGCCGATTGATCCGTCATTTCAGGAAGTGGTTTTCCCGTGCGCGGATGGCGAAGCGATCACCGCTGTGACGCTGGAATTCCGGCAGGATGCAGGGGATTTAGGCGCGTACCGGATCACCGTATTCGGGGAGAACGGCTTATTGCCCGTGATTCGCGTGCTATCCAGTTCACAGGATAGCGATTACTGCATCCCGCCCGACGAGGATGATCTCGCGGGGACGTACACGTTCCCCGATGGCACAAGCGGCGAATCGGCGGTGAGAACGGGAGCGCAGCTTACGATCAATACAGGGGGTATTGATTTGGGCGAAATCACGTTGATCATTGGCGGATTCGATGAAACGTCGGGACGCTATATCGCCGTGATTGAAGGATTTGCGATTGAAACAGGAACCGACGCCGACTCGGTGCAGGTACGGTTAGGGGCGCTTCCGGCGGAGAGTACGTCTTTGCTGGTGTACATGGTGGGCGGGGATAACCGATTAGACCCCACCGTTCTATTTGAGGACGGTCACTGCGATGATGCGGGGCGGCGGGTGTGCGCGGATGTGCCAGTGATCAATGGGGCGGGCGTTACGCTGAGCGATTCGTCCGTGATCGGGGATCGCTTCGACGCGGGCATGGTGATCAGCGATACGCTGCCGCACACGCTCACCTTGACGAGTTTTTCTAACCGCACCAGCGGAAGCTATGCGATCATGCTGGTGGGTGAGGTGCCGCCGCGTGATTTTGGGGATTAGACGATCCCGAAAGACGCCTCACGCTAAATCCCTCTCTGCGAAAGACGCCTCACCCCCCGACCCCCTCTCCGAAAAGCGAGAGGGGGAGACAAGCAGGCTTGGAAAGTCCCCTCTCCTTTTTTCGGAGAGGGGATTTAGGGGTGAGGCTGAAGGAGAAAGCGCAAAGGAGGGGG
>JBBQRJ010000074.1:0-14525 GCA_038214955.1 Aggregatilineales bacterium
CCGCTCGATCCCGTTTCGGCAGATGACCTGTGGCGTGAACTCAACGGGCATCGTGACGAAGGCATGACGATTCTATTGAGCAGTCACCAACTGCCGCCGGACGCCCATCCTGACCGCTATATCATCCTCGAAGAAGGGGAAATTATCGGGGAAGGCACGCCCGATGAACTGCGCGAAACATTTGGTTTGCAAGGTGCAATCACATTAGATGATCTGCTGCGTGCGGTGATTCGCGCCCGTCGGGAAGCCGAAGAAGAAGCACTGGAAGAAGAAGCCGATGCTTGACACCCGCGCTCTCGTTTGGCTGCGCTGGCGGCAGTTTAAAGATACGGCGGTCTACTGGCTGCGTGTGCTAGGCTACCAACCGAATGAAAATGCCCTCTCGCAGAATTTGTATGTGGTCTATTTGATGGCGATAGGCATCTTCTGGTTGTATACCGTCGGCGGTTTCATACTCACCTCGGCGGCGATCATTGGCACGCTGCTTGAATACGACTCGGTGATCCTTATCCTCGTGGTGCTGTCGTATGGCATCTTCTTCGCGCAGGTGTGGGTGATCATGAATGCGCTGAGGAGTACGCCGCTCAAGCTATCATTTTCAGATATGGCGTGGGTTGCTGCCTCCCCGATTCGACGTTCTGCCCCTGTGATCGTCGGATTTGCGCGTCAATCGCTCATCCGAATTTTCTTGCTCGGCATCGCGTCTGCTCTGCTCGCCGCGCTCGTTCATTACCCGTTTGTGGGCGATAACTACGGCGATATGATCTTCCGCGCCGTCACTGTCGTGATCCCGCTGGTGGTGATCGTGTGGGGCATGGGGTGGGCGGTAGGGCTGCTCCGCTTGATCGATCCGCGCATTGGTCGGATGCGCTTCCTGTGGTTTCTGCCCATCCTCTTGATCCCGTTAGCGTACTGGTTCCCCGATCCGTTCTTCTGGATGGGGCGTGCGATTGTGCTGGTGATGATCGGGAGTGCGCCCGTGTGGGTGGTTCCGCTCCTGATCGCTTTAGCCGTGATTCTAAGCGTGGTCGTGCTGCTGTTAGGGGATCGCGTCAACATGATCCACGCGGCAGACGAAAGCGTGCTGTATGCCCGCATTCAAGCACTCGGCTTAATGGCGTGGCGTAACCCTGATATTCAGCGGCGTATTTTCATGCAGATGCGTCAAGCGGGACGTAAGCCGCTGCTGCGACTGCCCAAAGTACAAGGCATGGCAACCTTTGTTACACGGGCGATTCTGTCGTATTTGCGTCACCCTGAACTGCTGGTTGCGACGTTTGCATGGGGCGCGGCGCTGACGTATATGGGCTTAGATATTGTCGTCAACGCACGACCATTGCAAATCTGGTTGTTGTGGCTGTTGATCGTCGGGTTGGTGCCGCCAGCGGGGTTACTGCATGTATTTCAGTCGGATCGTGGCGAAATGTTCTTGCGTCAGTTTTTGCCCGTTGATGGGTTACAACTGCTGATCGCAGACATGCTGCTACCGTTGATCGTGCTGATGCTCGGCGCGGTTGCGGCGGTATTCGTGCGTGGGCTTGACCCTGAAGTTATGCTGATCGCCTTCATGGTCGTTCCCATTGGAGCAGTATTAGTCGCATTGTCCGGCGCGGTTGCCTTGACGAACACGCGGGTTTTGCAAACGCGCTTGCTGGCAACCGGGGGCAGTTTTGGCGCTGCGATCATCGCCGGGGCTGCTTTAGGGACCCCGTTTGCCGGTTTAGCAGTGGCGTTTGTCGCGGCGATGATTATGGCGGGGATAGTCGCAGGGGAAGCCTAGCGACTATTTCCCGACTTCGTTTTTGACTTCGACAGACTGGCGCACCTGTTGAGGCGCGGCGAGTCGGTTTTGGACGGGCTGTGCGACCATCTGCGGTTGCTTCGGATGCATGTCCGCCTTCTGGTTGACTTCGTTAATGCCGTTCCGCACGATAGTCAGCAGTTTAGACAACTTTTGATCGAGGTCGTTGAGGGAGTCGAGCGCGTAATCATCTGCGCCGCCCATAATCTCCTCGGCTTCGATCTTCGCGCCTTCAATGATGTTGCTGGCACGGCTTTGCGCGGCTTGGACAGTGGCTTCACGGTCAATGAGTTCGTCGCCGCGCTCACGGGCAATCTGAATCAAGCGGGCGGCTTCTTCGTTGGCTTGCGCGAGGATACGATCTCGTTGAGCGAGGACTCGCGCCGCCTTCTCAATTTCTTCCGGTATCGAAATACGCATCTGATCGATAATCTCAAGGGCGCGTTCTTCATCCATCAGCGTATATTTGCTGAATGGCAGGTGTCGCCCTTCGTCGATAAGGTCTTCTAAACGGTCAACCAGATGTTGAATATCCATAGGTATCTTCCCCTTCAATCCCGAATACTAATCATATAACCGGGGCTGTTTTGGTTTGCTTTAAGTTCGGCAAACCGCTTCGCCAGTGCTTGTGCGATAAAAGGCGGCACCATGCTAGAGACATCTCCGGCAAGTTCCGCAATTTCGCGGATAGTGCTGCTGCTGATATAAATGTGTTGGTCATCGGTCATGATGGAGACGGTTTCGATTTCTGGCGCTAGTTTTTTATTCGCTAACCCCATGCGAAATTCAAACTCGAAATCCGAAAACACCCGCAGACCACGCACCAAGACCGTTGCGCCCACCTGTCTAGCATAGTCTACTGTGAAACCGGAAAACTTCGCAACTCGAATATTGCTATTTCCCTTAAATGCCTCGGTGGTGAGCGCCAAACGTTCGTCCACATCGAATAACAGCTTCTTCTTGGGCATATCGTAAACACCGACGATCACCTCATCAAAGATGCGGGCGGCGCGGGTTGCAATATCAACATGCCCATTGTGTAACGGGTCGAACGATCCCGGATAAAGCGCACGGACGATCATTAAGTTCCACCTTTTTTAATAGCCATTAGTTTTACGCAAATCAATGAATAGAGCAAGTCCCCCTAAAGTCAGGGAGATTACGTCTCATCGTGATGTAGGGGCGGGGCAATGTCCCCGCCCGTTACATCGGGCGACCCCATGGGGTCGCCCCTACGATTCGATTTTGCCTAGCTGACATCGCTCCGTTGATCTTGCAGCGAACGGATGCGTTCGGCAAGCAAGCGATGTTCTTCCCGTTCCAGCGTGGGATCATCTTCATAGATTGTGCGGGCTTCCCGTTGTGCCAGTTCCACGAGATCGAGCTTCATTGCTTCGCCCAACTGCAATATAGATTTGCCGCTCTGCTGCGTGTTGATCAAGTTGCCAGCGCCGCGTAACTGCATGTCAATTTCTGCCAGCTTGAAGCCGTCATTCGTGAGTTCGAGCGCGTGTAAGCGATCTCGTGCTTCCTGCAAACTGCTGTCACAGATCAGCAAACAGTACGACTCGTGTCCACCGCGACCCACACGCCCGCGAAATTGATGAAGCTGCGCCAGCCCGAACCGATTCGCGCCGTCAATGACGATCACGCTGGCGTTGGGAATATCCACGCCGACTTCCGCCACCGACGTTGTAACCATCACGTCGAACTTATGCTCTCGAAAATCTGCCATGACCTGATCTTTTTCTTCGGGCTTCATTTTGCCGTGCAGTAAGCCGACCTTGTGATGATAAAACACACGAGTCAGCTTCTCAAACGACTCGACAGCATTTTCGGCGTCAATCGTTTCAGAGGCTTCGACCAGCGGGTAAACGACGAACGCCTGCCGTCCCTGTTCAAGCTGGCTCTCGATGAAATTGTAGGCACGTTCACGGTACATGGGATCAATCACGCGGGTTTTCACGGGGATACGTCCCGGCGGCATTTCATCAATCACCGACAGGTCGAGATCAGCGTACAGCGTGAGTGCCAGCGTGCGCGGGATCGGTGTGGCAGTCATGACGAGCAAATGCGGATTCGTGCCTTTGCCGCGCAATGCGCCGCGTTGTTCTGTGCCGAAACGGTGCTGTTCGTCAATAATTGCCAGCGCCAGATCGTGATATTCGACGCCTTCCTGAATCAGCGCGTGCGTGCCGATGATGAGGTTCACCGATCCGTCTGCAATCGCCGCTAAGGTCGCTTCACGGTCAGCGGCAGACAGCGATCCGGTCAGCAGCGCGATACGCGGCTGCGGTTCGGGCAAACTGGAAATCGCCTTACTGATGTTGCGATAGTGCTGTTCCGCAAGAATACCCGTCGGGGACATCAACGCGGCTTGTTTGCCGTTGGCAACCGCCATCATCAGCGCGGCGAGGGCAACTGCCGTCTTTCCCGATCCGACATCCCCCTGTAACAGGCGATTCATGGGCAGCGACTTGCCAATATCCACGCGCACATCGTTGATCGCCCGCTTTTGCGCCCCCGTGAGCGGGTAGGGGAACAGCGTATTCAAACTTGTTTCGAGCCATTCATCCGACACATCAAGCGGGATGCTTGGCTGCGACTGCCACACCCGACGGTTTGCCATAATCGTCAACTGCAACGTGATTAGTTGGTCGAAGATAATGCGCCGTTGTGCATGGTTCAAATGATCGTGCGTTTCAGGGAAGTGCAAGTTCCTGATCGTCCATCCCAAATCTGCGAGATCAGCCCGTTCGAGCGTGCCTTCGGGCATGTAATCGGGCAGGTTTTCCGTCCAATACTCAATCGCGGGTTTGATGAGCAGACGCACCTTGCGCCCGTTAAGCCCTTCGGTGAGGCGGTAGACGGGGACAATCGACGCGGCTCTAAGTTCTTCCACGTCCAGCATTTCCCATTCGGGGCTGTTCATCTGAATGCGATTCTGCCACATCGAGGTTTGCCCGCGCATGACGATCTGCATTCCCGGTTTGAGCTGTCGCTGTAAATAGAACTGCCCGAAAAAGGTCACACTGATCGAGCCTGTGCCATCATCCAGCACCATGAAGAAATCTTTACGGGCAGTTTTGCCGATGCGAATTTCGGTATGGCGTACCGTCCCGATCACCGTGACCATTTGATTAGTTTGCAAGCGCCCGATAGGGAGCAAGCGCGTATAGTCGTCGTAGCGGCGCGGGATGAAAAAGAGCAAATCGTTGATCGTGTAGACGCCCAACTGGTTAAATACTTTGCTCAACCGTGTGCCGATCTGTCGCACGCGCTCGACGGGTTGATTTAACCCGTGCAGCAGGGAAGCAGCATGATCAGGATCGATAGGCTTGCGCGGCTGACGCGGCGGACGTGCCAGACGCGGCGCAACCGGAATATCTATTTTCGTGGGGACACGAGCGCCGCCTGTAAACTCCATATCGAGACGGCTGAAATCATCGTCGGCGGTCATGCGACTACCCCCCGACGAGGGCGAACGGTGATGATCGTCGCCGTCGTCATTCGCGGGCGGACGCCCCCCCTCACGGCGCGGACGTTCTTTTTGTGCTTGCGGCGGCGGTGCATTCTGTCGCTTAGGCGGGCGTTCGCGGCGCGGTTCTGGCGCGTGAACTTGCGGCGCGGCGGTTTGCTCTGGTTCGACTTGTTCCGGCTCAATTTGTTCCGGCTCAATTCGTTCCGGCTCGACTCGTTGCGGTTCACGCCGTTCACGTTCCCGTCGCAGCGGTTTGGTTTCGACAACTGCTTCTGTCACTGCCGCTTCGGATGCAGTCTGGTAACGTTCCGCGTAAGGTGTTGGAGTGGGTTTTCGACCCATGATGCGATCCAACATATAGGTGATCGAGTCGAGGCGTGCATCGCGTACTTGGATGCTCTCGTAGCGTTTGAGTAGGTCAGACAGTTCATCTACGAGCGCATGATGATCGGGTTTACGCGCCTGTGTGTGCGCGTTTGGCGTCCAATTGGTTTCATACGCCGCTAACCCGCCGATGACAGCAGCGTTTTTATACCCCTGTTCTTTTTCAAGTTTCAGAATTTTGACAAGGGTTTCGAGTGCCGAAGGCATTTTATGTGGTTCTCCACAACTTGCTGACGGGAGCCAACCCCAACCCGCCCGGTCCTATATGCGTGCCGATGGTCGGCGTAATGCTTACAATAATCGTATCCGGCGGCGAAATATCCGCAAGTCTGTTCTGTAAATCGAGTGCGCCTTCAGGGTTGATCGCGTGCATAATCGCCAGACGATCTAGCGGCGCGTGGGTGTGACACAGGCGAACCATTTCCTCAACAGCGCGGCTGAATGTGCGAACGCGGCTGCCCTGGTTCACCTCTCCGTTAAAAACGTGCAAAATCGGTTTGATTTGCAGCAGCGCCCCGATTCCTGCCGCCGCCCAACCAACGCGCCCGCTGCGCCGTAAAAATTCGAGCGTTTGCAGCGCACAGTAGACGTGCGTGTGCTTTTGAACTCGCTGAACCGTGTCAACCGTTTGCTGGACATTGCCCGTCATTTCGGCGGTTTCTGCACCCAATACCACCTGCCACCCTAAACCCATCGAGGTTGTCTGGCTGTCAAGCAGAGTCACACGGTCAGGCGGAAAATCTGCCGCGCCAAGCCGGAGCGCATTGTTTGTGCCGCTCAATTTGGTGGCGACGCTGACGATCACCACATGGTCGGCATCTTTGAAAGCCGACTCGATGGCGCTTTTGCAATCTCCCGGTGAGGGTGCGGCAGTCGTTGGAGACGGATGCACTGACTGGAGTGTTTGATAAAAATCTTCGCGCACGAGTTCTTTACTATCGTCCGCGTAGCTCTGGTTTCCGTAATTGATGTAGCACGGCACAACGGTTATGTTGTGCTTTTGGAGGAGTTCGGGCGGAATGTCACAGGTGCTGTCTGTGACAAAACGTATTTTTTTAAAATTCATCATCGCTGTTATTCCCCTCGCGTTCTAATATAACTAAACCGAGCGCATCAACTCCAATAAGGGCTGCCAGTGACGCGCCGTAGATCGTGTGCGGGAAATGGCGTCCGGGAAATTCGACTGCCAGCCGCTCTTGCAGGTGGCGTGTTGCTTCGGTGATCCCGATTCGCTGCTGCGCGATCATCACATCTTCGATGTCCGTGAACTCTGCGGCAAATTCGACAATGCGGTCTAGCCCCTGCGTGCGCGTGCGTACTTTTTCAATGGGGATAATTTCCCCTTCTTCAATGGCAATCACGGGTTTTAAGCCGAGCATCATGCCCAGAATACTATGGGAGGGCGGCATGAGATGATTTTGCATCAAGTAATCCATCGAGTCGCTGTAGTACACGGCGTACACCCGTTCAACGCCGCCGCGCACCACGCGCACCACTTCATCGAACGATTCGCCCCTCTCGATGGTACGTATGCCTAGCTTGATCAAGAGTGCTAACCCTGTAGACACCATGCGCGAATCGATCACCATCAACGGACAGTGACCGGAGAGGGCTTCGGCAGCTTGCCGTGCATTTGCCCAACTGCCAGACAGCGCCTTTGAGGTTAAAAGGACGAGTATCCCATCGGTATCGCGTGCCAACCGTGTCAGAACCTCGCTGTAGTCTGCCACGCTTGGCGGTGTGATCGTGGGCGCGGTTTGCTGAGTCGCAATCAGGCGCAGGGCTTCTTCTGTGCCGAGATCGACTCCCTCACGGTAACTTTTCCCCGCGATGGTGAGTGTATTTGGCACAACGATCACGTTTGGGGCGATGTGCGGCGTCGGGAAGTGTGCGCCGCTGTCGGTAACGATATGGATCATTCTACACTGATGATGTACGGGTAGAGCGCTTGCCCCCCGCGAATCACCTCGAAGTCTTGCCGGGTAAAATGCTTTCGCAGATAACCGACGAGCAGTTGAGCGTCGGCGTCGTGGGCATCGTCGCCATAGTATACCGTAATCCGCTCGGCTTTGTCCGCCCCCGCTTTGACCAGCAGACCCACGGCAGTCTCGTTCAGATCATCGCTTGCCACGACCAGATTATCATTCAGCAAGCCGATGTACTGTCCCTGTTTTACGCTCAAGCCTTCCAATTCCACATCGCGGATAGCCAGCGTAATTTCGCACGTTTGCACGTAGCCGAGAACGCTGATCATGCCTTCTGCTACGTCTTCAACCGGGGTATCGGTGAAATTGTTCCATTCGCACATCGCAGAAATGCCCTGCGGCAGTGAGATGCTCGGCACGACGCGCACCCGCTTATGCTCTGCGTTTGCCGCCGCTTGCTGCGCCGCCAGCAAAATATTCTTGTTGTTGGGCAGCAGGATAATTTCCTCGTTGGGCAGCGCATTGATCGCGTCAAGGAAATCGCCCGTGCTTGGGTTCATGGTTTGCCCGCCGGGGATGACATACGCCACACCGTAATCGTAGAAAAGTTTGCTCATGCCATCGCCCGCCGCCACCGTGACTACCGCCACGCCGGGGACATCGGTACGCACTTCATTTTCGCGGGCTTTGCGCGATTCTACATAGTCTTCATACTGGCGCTGCATGTTTTCGACAACGACATCATCAATCGCCGCGCCTGTGCGAATCGCATAGGTGATCGGCAGACCGGGATCATGCATATGGACATGCACCTTGATCAGCTTTTCGTCGCCCACCACCAGCGTTGACCAACCGCCCATCTCTGCAAGGGCAACCCGCATGTTGTCTACGCTCAGGTTTTCGCCGCGCATGAGGAACTGCACATCGTAGCCGTAGCCTTCGTCGTCCTCTGGTTCAAGCGCGTTTTCCCATGCTGGCGCGTCCATGGTGGGCATTGCCGCCACCGGATAAATCGTTGATGCTGATGATGCGTTTTCGGGGGTCATCGGCTTACCGCACAGCGCCCACAACATGCCCTCGAAGATGTAGACCAAGCCCTGACCGCCCGAATCGACGACGCCCGCTTTTTTGAGGACAGGGAGCAAGTCCGGCGTTTTACGCAGCGAAGCACGTCCCGCAAATACCATATGTTTGAGCAACCAGATCAAATCTTTCGAGGTGTGGTGACGATCAATGACCGATTCCATCATGTGACGCGAGACAGTAAGGATTGTTCCTTCAACAGGCTCTTGAACGGCGCGATACGCCATCTCGACTGCCGATTTACACGCCTTAGCAAGCAGTTCCGCGTTGAGTGTTTCCTCGTCTTTGAGCGCCTTCGCCATGCCTGACCACAACTGCGACAGGATCACGCCGGAGTTCCCACGCGCCCCTTTGATCGCGCCTTGTGCTACTGCCGTGACCACCTTGCCGACGTGGTTTTCTTTCATGTTGGCGATTTCACGGTAGGCGCTCTGCATGGTCAGATACATATTCGTGCCGGTATCACCGTCGGGAACGGGGAACACGTTTGAACGGTTGACCTGTTCGCGGTTTTGTTCCAACCACGCTAAACCCGCCCCGAACAGGTCTTTAATCAGGCTTCCGTCAACGATTAAATTTTCGCTCGCTCGGAAAGTCTGTCTGGTATTCATCATTACACCTCAATCCTAGAAATGCGTTAAGTAATAATTGCATAATGTCTTTTGTCGAGCCTTGCAGTTGGTGGGGCGGTGTGATAGCATGACACACTATTGAGTCGGTTTTTTAGAGAGCGTGAGGCAGTCTTATGGCAATCTGTGCATCGTGCGGTAAGAAACCCATGTTCGGGAATCAGCGCAGTTTCTCGATGCGTGCAACCCGGCGTAAGTTTCTCCCCAACATCCAAACCGTGACCTTGATGGAAAAGGGAGTACCGGTTCGCAAGCAATTGTGTGCCAAGTGCATCAAGACACTTGCGAAAGTTGAACGTTAAAACAAGGAAGCCGGTTTACACCGGCTTTTTGTTACCCACTGCCGAACGCAACCTATCCATGCCTGTTGCCACGCTGTACTGATCGCTAAACAGGGCGCTGCCCACCACTAACACATCTGCGCCCGCATCCACGACTCTTGCTGCTGTCTCTAAGTTGATTCCACCATCGACCACCAGATCAATCCGCTGACCTGTCGCATTGATCATTGCCCGCACCTGACGGATTTTGTTCAATGTCGAGTCGATGAACGACTGCCCACCGAAACCGGGATTCACCGTCATCACCAACACGGCGTCAAGCATCGGCATAATTTCGCTCAACAGCATAGCGGGCGTGTGCGGATTAATCGCTACCCCCGCATGACAGCCAAGCGCCTTGATCGCCCTGACGGTTCGATCCAGATGGATACACGCTTCCCAATGCACACTGATTCGCCTTGCGCCCGCCTGTGCGAATGCTTCCAGCAAGTGGTCAGGTTCGACGATCATCAAATGAACATCGAGAGGGAGTTTCGTCGCCCGACGCGCCGCTGCCGTTACCATTGGACCCATAGAGATGTTCGGCACAAAACGTCCGTCCATCACATCGACATGAATCCAATCCGCGCCAACCGCTTCACACGCATGTAATTGATCGCCCAACCGGGTGAAATCCGCAGCGAGAATGGATGGAGCGATACGGATACGCTCTTTCAGCACCTGTTTTGTCCTTTTCGACAAAGATCATATCTCTATTTTAGTCGAAGGTTTAACAATTTTCGATGGAAGGTTGTTGAAAAACCCTAGAGGCGGGTTATAACCTGTAGAGGACTTCATTATGGAGGTGCCAACCGACTCTATGAGCGCCCTCGATGACCTGCTCGACACTATTTTTGATGGTAAAAAACACGCGCTGTATCCTGAATTTGAGGGTTGGGTAAAAAGTTCACGCCGATTCAAGGCGTTTGCAATCAGCTATCGTGGGAAAATACGCATGAAGCTCAAAAACGTGCGCGATGAAGCGGGCATGAAAGATTTGCGTGCAGAACTGGAAACCGCCGTTCTGCTGCTGCGCGAAGAACGGTTCACGCTGGAATACGAAAAGTTTGCCTCCACCAAACAGCGCAGCCCCGATTTCATGGTCACATTCAAGACGCATACGCCCTTCAACGTCGAAGTGCGACGTATTCGCGGCGTCGAACTGGATGACGGGGACACTGACGAGCCATTGGGCAAATTGATGGCGGTGTTGTGCGATAAAGTAGGGCAGATGCCAACGGGTATTGTCAATTTGCTGTGGCTGACCGCCGAACGCGAGCTTTCCGAAGCAGACTTAAACCGTGCGGCGGTGACTCTGCGCCAACTGGCAGATCGAAAAGTCGAAGATTTCTTCACACGGCGCGGCTTTGAAAGCGCCGCTGACTTCCTCAAGCGATACCAGCGATTGAGCGGGATCGTTTTGCGTCAGTCGGGTGAACATGCGCTGTGGTTGAACTCACTCGCACGGCATAAAGTGCCGCCGGAAATCGTGAACGCCATCCAACGTTTAGACAGCCGCTGAATCATAACAGGGATTCGTGTAGGGACAACGCCCGCGTTGTCCGCCGTATTCAACCTGCCAACGGACGCCACAGGTGGCGTCCCTACTTTGGTGAAATTAAATCCCTTTCCGAAAATAGGAGAGGAGACTTGACGAGTCTGCTTGCTCCCCTCCCTGAATTCGGGGAGGGGTCGGGGGTGGGGTCGCTTGGCGTAATTTTATGCGCGTCGGCTGTTGATCAGCTTCTCGATTTCAACCGCGAACAGGATCACCGAGGCGATAGCCATTGTAGCCAGCAGTTCTGGCAAACGGACGGGGTACGTCTCGAAGATGTTCTGCAAGAATGGCACATAGATCACCGCCAATTGCAGCAAGAACGTAGACACCACCGCATAGAACATAAATCGGTTGCCCTTGAACCATACGCGGAAGAACGATTTACGATCTCCGGCATGAATCGCCATCACATGGAAGATTTGACCCAACGCCAGCACCGTAAACGCAATCGTGCGCGGGATTCGTTCTGCTTCACTCACGAGCGGGGTTTGGCTTCCACCTTCGGCGGTTTCGCCCTCTGCTACTTCATCGACGGCATTCACATAAATGAGCCGTGCTTCTGGCGACAGGTCGTCCCAATTTTCGGGCGCATGTTCTTCGCTCACGACTTCAACCAATTGCTCATGCGATAGATTTTCGATCCCCAACGTATTGCTGAACGGGTCTAAACCGTGCGAGGTATGCCCGTAAATGAACGCGCCTAACGTCAGTATCGCCAGCACTACCGCCCGCCAGACAATCTTGACGCCGACGCCGCCCGCGAAGATGCTCTCGTTGACGGGGCGGGGCGGACGCTTCATCACGCCTTCTTCGGCAGGTTCAAAGCCCAACGCAATCGCGGGTAAGCCGTCCGTTACGAGGTTGACCCACAAAATTTGAATCGCCAGCAGGGGGACGGGCAAGCCGATCAAAATGCCGACGAACATCACCAGAATTTCGCCCACATTGGACGACAGAAGGAACATCACGAATTTACGGATGTTGTCGTAAATCGTGCGCCCTTCTTCGACAGCGGCGACAATCGAAGCGAAGTTGTCATCGGTCAGCACCATATCTGCCGCGCCTTTGCTGACTTCTGTCCCCGTGATGCCCATTGCGACGCCGATGTTCGCCTGTTTGAGCGCGGGCGCATCGTTCACGCCGTCTCCAGTCATCGCGACGATTTCTCCCTGACTTTGCAGCGACTTGACTAAGCGCAGTTTGTGTTCTGGCGAAACGCGGGCAAACGTATTTGTTCGCTTCAACGCGGCTACCAGATCAGCATCCGACATCTTTTCCAGTTCCGCACCCGTGATCGCTTTTTGCCCTTCCTCAATGATCCCCAAATCGCGGGCAATCGCTTCGGCGGTCAGCGCGTGATCCCCTGTGATCATGATCGGGCGGATTCCAGCATCGCGTGCGGTTTGCACGGCGGCGCGGGCTTCGGGGCGTGAGGGATCGAGAATGCCGATCAAGCCGAGCAAAATCAATTCACGCTCAATCTCTGGTTTGATTTCAGCGGGAACGCTGTCGAGTGAACGATAAGCCACGCCGAGTACGCGCAGTCCACGCGACGCCATTTCGTCAATTTGCTTCTGCCAAATTGTCCGCCGATCCCCTATGAGCGGACGCACCCCATCGGGCATATGCTCGGCAGTTGCCCAATCCAATAGGCGATCTGGTGCGCCCTTGGTGATTGCTATGTACGGTTTGTCGGGGAATATGCCATCGTTCACCTTGATCTGGTGGATGGTCGTCATGGCTTTACGTTCGCTGCTAAACGGCAGTTCAGAGACGCGGGGCTTATCCTGTTCCAGATGTTCGCGTGTCCAGCCGACTTTTTGCGCTGCGACGACTAACGCGCCTTCGGTGGTATCGCCTACCACCTGAGTTTTGCCTTCCGCATTGGTTTCGAGATAAGCATCCGTCGCTAATGCCATCGCTTGTAAGAAGCGCCCGACGGTGGGGTTCTGTTTCGGGTCTAGCGGTTGATCATTGCCGCCGCCGTACTCCCCATGCATGGCAAAAAATCCGCCCTGTGGGTTATAGCCGACGCCGCTGACCCGTACATCCTCGTGACCGGGTAGGGCGAACACGGTGGCAGTCATCTCGTTTTTGGTGAGCGTGCCAGTTTTGTCAGAGCAGATCACGGTGACTGACCCCAACGTTTCGACAGCGGGCAAACGCCGGATCAGCGCATTACGCCGGATCATACGTGCCGCGCCCATAGACAGGCTGATCGTGATAATGGCGGGCAAACCTTCTGGCACGGCGGCAACTGCAAGGCTGATCGAGGTGAGCAGCATTTCTTGAAGCGGGATGCCGCGCAGCAGCCCCGTGATGAACACGATCACCACGACGACCAACGCGCCGCGCACCAGCATCACGCTCAGGCTGTTGAGTCGCTTTTGCAAAGGCGTTTGCGTTTCTTCGACATTCATCAACAGCGTGGCAATTTTGCCTAGCTGCGTCTGTAAACCCGTTTCCGTAACAAGCATTTCGCCGCGTCCATAGGTGACAGCCGTCCCCATGAACGCCATGTTTTTGCGATCCCCGATGCCGACGTTTTCGTCAGAAATCGCTTTGATGTCCTTAGAGGCTGCTTGTGATTCACCTGTCAGCGCGGCTTCCTCAATTTGCAGATTCGCGCTCACGATCAATCGACCATCTGCGGGGATGCGATCCCCTTCTTGCAGCAGCACAATATCACCGGGAACGAGTTTTTCTGAACTGATCTGCCCGACAGTGTTGTTGCGACGCACGCGCACTGATGGTACTTGCATGGCGTTGAGGGCTTTTAACGCTTGTTCGGCGCGATATTCCTGATACGTGCCGAGTGCCGCGTTAGCGATGACGATGATGAGGATGACGATCACGTCCTCGATTTCCCCGACAATGCCAGAGACCACCGCCGCGATGATCAAGATGATCACCATAATATTTTTAAACTGGTTGATGAACAGCGTGAACAAACTCACGGTTTCGCCTACGGGGAGTTTATTTTCGCCGTACTGCTCAAGGCGGCGCGTGACTTCTTGCTCTGATAACCCCTGACGGGCATCGGTCTTGAGTTCTGCAACGGCTTGATCAACCTCTAAACGGTAAAACTCTGGCACTATATTCTCCTGCTGGTTGGGGATAGGAATTGCAGATCATCTTACATTGTGTCTGCCAATACGACAACTGAAACAGATGAAAGCATCATAAATAGGCGGTTCTGGCATATAACTCACCTTACGCAGATCGTTATTTCTGACCCCACCCCCGACCCCTCCCCGAATTCGAGGAGGGGAGCAAGCAGACTCGTGTTTGCGCCCTCCCCTGAATTCGGGGGAGGGAGGCGAGCGCAGCGAGCGGGGTGGGGG
>JBBQRJ010000075.1:0-14504 GCA_038214955.1 Aggregatilineales bacterium
GGGTGGGGGTCAAACTGATACTCTGCGTAAGGTGAGTTACCTAATCAAAAATGCGATGCAAGAATGCCATCATCTCTTGATCGAATACGCGGGGCGCTGGCACATGCCCCGATAAACGGTCAAACACGGTCATCACATTGACGTTGACCGCCAGTAGTTCCGCCGCGTAATCGACAGAGGTTTGATACGGCACAATCGTGTCAGCGATACCGTGAATGAGCAAGTGCGGCGCTTCGCTTCCATCGAGCCAGTAGGGGGACGCATAATCGAGATACGACTGAACCTCTGGCGGCGCATTGAGCGTTCGCCATTCTGAGGTCGGCGTATTGTCGAGTGTTTCCACGAATGCCGCTTGATCCGGTAGGTCGGCGCTGATCGTGTCCAACACATCCTGTCGCAGCGTCATTACGCCCGCATCAGAGATAACGCCCGCAAGCTCAAACGAGTCGGGGATGGTTTGCGGACAGCCCTCTTGGTAGGTGCTTGGCTCATCATGAGCGCCCACATAGGTCACAACCAAACCGCCGTAAGACAGCCCGAATAAAGCGATTTTTTCTGTATCAAAACCATAGTCGGTGGCGTTCGCAAGTACCCACGCCACCGCGCAGAATCCATCGGCGAAAGCCTGAGGGAGCTGAGTCGTGTAGGTGATCAAGACCGCCGCGTAGCCTTCTGGCACGACAAGCTGGGGGATTCCGTAATTGCGAATGTCGCCTTTATCGCCCGGCGCACCGTGAAACATCACAATGACCGGGTAGGGCGCTTCAAACCCTTCAGGCAGGTAAACATCCAGTCGATGACTGCGAGTCGAGCCATAAATGACATTGACTGCTGCTGCACGAATACTTTGCGCGGAAACCGAAACGCCAACCGCCAACAGCACGATCAAGATGAGGAGCAAACGAATTTTCATATTAAGGAAGCCTCTGCTTTTGTAGGGACGAGGCACGCCTCGTCCTCAAATCGACCCTAACGAGGACAACACAATGTCGTCATCGCCTACGATCTTTACACAGAGCGTTAAATTTTCGTTCGATGATGCGCTATTTAGGTTGCGGGGGCTTCCTCAGGGGTTGAGTCGGTCAGTTCTGCGATCAAGCGGCGGCGCGAGATGAGCATGAAACCCGCCAGCAAAGCGACTCCAGCGGCAATTTGTACGCGGGGCGGCAAATAGCGCACGCGGTTGATCGGGTTCAATTCTGGCTTATCAACCAGTTCTTGACGCAGACGGTAGGCGAAGCGCCGCGACGGACGCACGCCGACCAGCGTGATATGCATCTGCCGGATGAGGCGGATAAACCCTTCAACCTCAGCCCGCGAAATCCCATAACGGCTGACAATTTGATCGATGTCTTTTTCATCTTCAAAAATGGCATCGGTCACGGCGTTAAGCAAATTCTCAAAGTTCGACTGTCCCATTTACCCTTAACCTTCTCTCGTCTCAGTGCGTGGTTCAACCGTCGTACCAAGCTCATCTCTTAAGGCGATCAGTGTGCGGTGATAAAGCGATTTGATCGCGCCTTCGGTTCGATTCATCACCGCACCAATATCAGCATTCGACTGATGCTCCACAAACTTGAGCAGTAAAAGCTGCTGGCGTTCTTCGGGCAAACGTCGAATGGCGCGAAGCAGTGCCTCGCGTTCTTCATTATCTTCTGCCTGATGATCGGGCGATTCCGAACTCAGGCTGGTGGCGATAAACTCATCCAGCGGAATGACTTTGCGTCGACTCCGGTCACGATGCCAGTTCGCCACAAGGTTATGTGCGATGCGGTACAGCCACGCCTGAAACGGGACTCCCCGTTCGGTATACGTATCGATGTGCGCCATTGCCCGCGTGAACACCCGCGCCGTCAGGTCTTCGGCGTCGTGGTGATT
Source organism: Aggregatilineales bacterium (assembly GCA_038214955.1). Classification (GTDB taxonomy): domain Bacteria; phylum Chloroflexota; class Anaerolineae; order Aggregatilineales; family Phototrophicaceae; genus Flexifilum. The sequence goes on from JBBQRJ010000075.1 coordinate 1,879, forward strand.
ACCGGTGCGGTAGTACACATAATTATAGATTTTCTCAAGATAGCGTTCGTAGAGTTCTCCGAACGCTTCTTTATCGCCGCCGCGTGCAAGTTCCACAAGTTCACCATCTTCAAGGCGTTTGAGGTTGCGGGCAGCAGGACGTTTGAGTCGTTGTCGCAGATTTTTGATGTTCATACTGATAAGAACACAACGATCAAATGCGAGTTACGGATGTGCTGTGTACACTATTTCTGAAATTTCAAATTGAACAGGGGAAGGTCGCATGAACACTTTCAACAACCTTGAACAACCCATTGGTTTTGCCGTTCCTGATTGGACACCGCCGCCTCACCCATCCCGCGAACCGATGATCGGGCGTTACTGCCGCGTCGAACCTTTGGACATCGAACGTCACGCGGCAGATTTGCAGGCGGCGAACAACACCGACACGGAACACCGGAACTGGACGTATCTCGCTTACGGACCCTTCGAGAATCTGGAAGATTACATCAATTGGATGGAATACGTCTGTCTTGGCACAGACCCGTCATTTTACGCGATTGTGGACAACGCGACGGGCAAAGCGGTTGGCGTCGCCAGTTACTTGAGGATCATGCCCGGCAGCGGCTCAATTGAGGTGGGGCATATCAATTTGTCGCCGCTGCTGCAAAAAACACCTGCCGCAACCGAGTCGATGTACCTCATGATGCGCCATGTTTTTGAACTCGGCTACCGCCGTTACGAATGGAAATGTGATGCGTTGAACGCAAAATCACGCGCCGCCGCACAGCGACTCGGCTTGTCGTATGAAGGCGTTTTCCGTCAAGCCACCGTCTACAAAGGGCGCAACCGGGATACCGCGTGGTATGCAGCAGTTGATCAGGAATGGGCAGACCTACGCGCCGCGTTTGAGCAGTGGCTTGATCCCGCGAATTTTGATGCGAGTGGCAATCAACGTGTCCGCCTCGCTGACCTTACGGGAGTTGTTCTCAAACAGCGCGGTTGATCTATAAACCCGCCCGCCGAATTTACGCGCATTCAGCTATAATATGCCCCTATTCCAATTGAACATGCTAGGAATCCCTATGGCGAATCCGCTGTCGTTTCAGCAAATTATCATGAAGCTGCATGAATTCTGGGCGGCTCAGGGCTGCGTGATCTGGCAGCCGTATAACATTCAGGTGGGCGCGGGGACGGGCAACCCCGCGACTCTGCTGCGCGTATTAGGACCCGAACCCTGGCGCGTCGCCTATGTCGAACCGAGTGTGCGCCCGGACGATGGTCGTTACGGCGAAAACCCTAACCGGATGCAGTATTACTACCAGTATCAGGTCATTTTGAAGCCGGATACGGGCAACCCGCAGGAAATGTATCTGCGTTCGCTCGAAGCGTTGGGCATCAGCCAGCGTGAGCATGACATCCGGTTTGTTGAGGATAACTGGGAAAGCCCCGCGCTCGGCGCATGGGGTTTGGGTTGGGAAGTCTGGCTAGACGGTCAAGAAATCACGCAGTTCACTTACTTCCAGCAAGCGGGCGGCATTGAACTCAACCCCGTATCCGTAGAAATCACCTACGGGTTGGAACGCATTGCGATCCCTCTGCAAGGCAAAAACGCCGCGTGGGAAATCGACTGGATGTACGGAGTCGATGCCAACCTGAAATATGCCGACATTTTCCTACGCAGCGAGATCGAACACTGCAAGTATTACTTTGAAGTTGCAGATGTGACCGGTTTGCGTAACACCTACGATGTGTATGAAGGCGAATACCGACGGGCGCTTGACGCGGGACTGATCATCCCCGCCTACGATTACGTCCTCAAGTGCAGTCACCTGTTTAACGTGCTGGATACACGCGGCGCTATCGGTGTGACCGAACGTGCGGGCTACTTCCGCCGTATGCGTGACATGACGCGCAAGATCGCTAAAGCCTTCACCGAACAGCGTCAAGAGATGGAATACCCGCTCAATAAAATGGCGTCTACCTTCGCGCCTATCAATACTGCGCCCGCTCGTGTGGATAGCAAAACAGCCCTTGCGCCCGTCATTCCCGCCGATTTTCTGTTTGAAATTGGCGTCGAAGAACTACCCGCCAGTGATGTAGACGACGCGCTGAGTCAACTGCAAGCCGCCGCGCCCAAACTGTTTGACGATCTACGTTTGGCGCATGGCGATGTGCGCGTGTACGCCACGCCGCGCCGCCTTGTGATCGCCGCTAAAGAGGTTGCGCCGCTTCAAACCGACATTGAGCAGGTCTTTAAGGGACCCTCGGCGGATCGCGCTTTTGACACGGACGGCAACCCGACCAAAGCGGGCGAAGGCTTTGCACGGGGCAAAGGCATCAAGGTCAGCGATTTGACGGTTGAAGACATGGACGGCGGACGCTACGTCGTGGCGCGAGTCACGCAAACGGGGCGTCCGGCGTCCTCTGTGCTGGCAGACGCACTCCCCGGTTTAGTCGCGGGGATCAAGTTTGGGAAGTCGATGCGCTGGAATGCCAGCGGTGTCGCCTTCTCGCGTCCGATTCGCTGGTACGTGGCGCTGTTGGGCGGAGCAGTCGTCCCCTTTGAGTATGCGGGTGTGCAAAGCGGCAACCTCACACGCGGTCTGCGCCCCTACGACTCGCCTGAACAGGTCGTCGGCGGGATCGATGAATATCTCACCGTGCTAGAACAGCAGGGGATCGTCCTTGACCGTGAAGCACGGCGCGAATTTATCCGTGAGCAGGTGGTACGCATCGCCGCGACCATCGGCGGGCGGGTGCTAGACGATGATAAACTGCTGGCAGAAGTCACCAACCTCGTTGAACGTCCAACGGCGCTGTTGGGTCGCTTCGATGAATCGTCGCTCAAACTGCCGCGTGAAGTCCTCATCACGGTCATGCGCGATAAGCAGCGTTACTTCGCCATCGAAAACGCACAAGGCGAACTGTTGGCGCATTTCATCACCGTGCGTAACGGTGATGCTGATCATCTCGATCTTGTCGCACATGGCAACGAGCAGGTGTTACGCGCCCGCTTTGCTGACGCCGAATACTTCTATTCCAAAGATACGCAAAAGCGCCTCGCGGACTTTTTGCCGCGACTCGGTACGCTCACCTTCCACGAAAAACTCGGCTCGATGCTCGACAAAAATGAGCGCGTCGCCCGCATGGTCGAAGGCGTAGGCAGTCTGCTTCACATCGGGGAAACCGATACAGCGATTGCTCAACGCGCCGCCCATGTCGCCAAAGCGGATTTAGCGACTCAAATGGTCGTGGAAATGACCTCCTTGCAGGGGATCATGGGGCGCGAATATGCCCGTTTGAGCGGCAACCCGCCCGAAGTGGCGAACGCCATTTATGAACATTGGCTGCCGCGTTTCGCTGATGATGCGCTGCCCGCAAGCCCCGCCGGAACGATCCTCGCCATTGCAGATCGCTTAGACAGCCTCGTCGGGTTGTTCGCCGCCGGACTCGCGCCGCAAAGCAACGCCGATCCGTATGGCTTGCGCCGCGCCGCCTTAGGCGTGATCCAGATTGCCGTGCAAAAGGGGATTGATGTTGATTTCGCCCAAGCGGTTGAACTGGTCGCCAAAGAACAGCCGATCCCCGTCTCCGCAGAGATTCAGCGTGACGTTTTGGACTTCATAGCGGGGCGTTTGCGCGTATGGATTGAGGAACAGGGCTGGATATACGATGTCGTGGCGTCGGTACTGGCGGCACAATCGCGCAATCCCGCACGGGCGTTGCAAGGAATCCGCGAATTGAGCGAATGGGTCAAGCGGGAGGGTTGGGAAAACACGCTCGATGGTTTTGCCCGTTGTGTTCGCATCACCCGCGCAGAGAAAGAACAGTACGCGGTTGATCCGGCATTGTTTGTGCAACCAGAAGAACACGCGCTGTACGCAGCATATCAAACAGCGGCGGCGAAACTGACGCCGAACGGGGGCGTTCATGAATTTTTGAACGCCTTCACCCCGATGATCCCCGCGATCAGCGCGTATTTTGGGACGGGCAAAAACGACGGCGTGCTGGTCAACCATGAAGACGCGGCAATCCGACGCAATCGCTTAGGCTTGCTGCAAGCGATCAGCGCCATGCAAAAGGGTCGTGCCGATTTGAGTCATTTGAGCGGGTTCTAAAACCAACCTCACCCCTAAATCCCCTCTCCAAAGGGCGAGGGGACTTGAAACAGAGAGGGGCAGGGGTGAGGCGAATGATTTTCAGGGGGATCGAATGAACGTCGTTCAGTTTCAAGAAAACGGATCGAGCAAGGAAATCCAATCGCCCGACTGGTCGACTCTGCTTAATGGCGAACAGGGTTTTGTCTGGGTTGATATTGTGAACCCTGTGCCTCAGGATCTGAAGATCATGCAGGAAGTTTTTCACTTTCACCCGCTGGCAATTGAAGACACAATGAACGAGCGCCAGCGACCCAAAATTGAAGAATATCCCGATCACCTGTTCACGATTCTCAATCCGCTAGAAAAGTTTGACGGAGAATTGACTTTTCATGAACTGGATGTGTTCGTCGGCAAGCATTATTTCGTCACCGTGCGCGATTATGAAACCGAGCCAGTGATCGACTCGGTGATGCATCAATGCAATGTACGAACGGGCAACGGACAGAAAATGTCGGTGGGCTATGTGATGTATGCGCTGGCGGATCATATCGTGGATGGCTATTTCCCCGTGCTGGATCAGTTGGCTGATCGTGCAGAGGACATCACTGAGGCGATCATCGACAATCCCACGCCTGAACTACTGCAAGAACTGTTCAAACTCAAGCGGGCGCTGGCAGAAATGGCGCGGGTGACAGGTCAACAGCGCGATATGTTCAACGTATTTATGCGGGAAGATAATGCGTTTGTCACGCAGGATGTGATGCGCTACTACATGCGTGACGTGTACGACCATTTAATTCGCGTGAGCGACATGATCGGCACTTACCGCGACACGGTGTCGGGCGGCATTGATCTGTATCTGTCAGCATCATCCAATCGTCTGAATATCATTGTGCAGCGGCTCACTGTGATCACCATTGGCACGGGGGGGCTTGCTGTTGTCACGGGCTTCTACGGCATGAACTTTGAGCATACGTTTCCGGCATTTAGCGAGTGGTGGGGGGTGCCATTCGTGATTGTGGTGATGGTCGCTGTGCTGGCAGGGGTGTTCTACGTGTTAGGGCGGCTCGATTGAGGTTGTACGCAACCAACGACGCGCCTATAATGAAACTCCATAGCGCGAGGGGATAAATTTCAGGTGTCTGTCGCAGACGAAATCAAGTCCAAACTAGACATCGTGCAGTACATCAGCAAAACGGTGCCGCTCAAACGGGCGGGCAGCGGACGCTATAAAGCGCCATGCCCTTTCCACCTAGAGAAAAGCCCAAGTTTCACCGTTGATGAAAATAGGCAGTCGTGGCGCTGTTTTGGGGCGTGTGCCACAGGCGGCGATATTTTCAATTTCGCCATGAAGCAAAACGGCTGGACGTTCCACGAGGCGCTGGAAGCACTGGCGAAAGAAGCGGGTATCGAACTGCGCCCGCAGTCACCCGAAGCCAAAGAACAACAGCAGGAAATTGATCGGCTGCGCGGCTTGCTCAATGTGGTCGCGGACTACTATCACGAATTGCTCAAAACCCCCGACGCCCGCGATGTGATGAAATACACCCGCCAGAAACGCGGCTTGACCGACGAGACGATCAGCAAATTCAAGATCGGTTTCGCGCCGGATGGTTGGCGTCACACGCTCGATATGCTCGTGAACCTCGGTTACACCGAAGACGACGCCGTGAATGCGGGAGTCGCCACCAAAAACGAGGGCGGGCGCATCTATGACCGTTTCCGCAACCGCTTGATCATCCCCATTCGAGACGAACGCGGGCGAGTCGCCGGCTTTGGAGCGCGGGCGCTTGATCCTAATGAGAATGCCAAATATCTCAATTCGCCGCAGTCGGCGTTATTCGACAAAGGGCGGCTGCTGTTCGGGCTTGACCTCGCTGCCAAGACGATCCGCGATACCGGAGTCGCGGTGATTGTGGAAGGCTACTTAGACGCTATTCAGGCGCATCAGGCGGGCTATGCCAACGTCGTCGCGCAAATGGGGACGGCGCTCACCGAAATGCAGTTGAAGTTGATCGCGCCGAAGTGGGCGAAAAAGATCATTCTGGCGCTTGATTCCGACGCGGCAGGGCAAAACGCAACCAAACGCTCGGTTGAAGTGGCGCGGGAAACCCTCACGGCAGACTACAGCGGACGCTTATCGGTTGAAATGCGCGTGCTGACTGTTCCCGGCGCGAAAGACCCCGACGATCTCATTCGAGAGACTCCCGAAGCATGGGCGCAGTTGGTCGAAAACGCGACTCCCGTCGCTGAATATTTGATCGCGGCAGAAGTAGCGGCGCTCCCTGCGCGTCCCTCGGTGGAAGAACGCGAAGCCGCAGCGCGGCGCTTGCTGCCCATTTTGTTAGCGTCAGAAAATGATTTATACAAGGGAGAGAATTTTCAGCGGTTAGCGGTTGCGCTGCGAATCCCCGAAGATCGGCTGGAAGGGTGGGCGCTCGAACAGGCGAAGAAGCTCACCACACCTCTATCGACAGCGAAGCCCGAACCCCCACGCGCACCCATCGATTCGTCGGACGATATGCCCGACTTCGACTCGCCGCGCATGATGCAGCGCAGCATGGGGTTGGCGTTTGTGTACGCCGACGAAAAAGCCCCGCTAGAGGAAGATTGTTTACGCATCCTGTTCACTCAGCCCGATCTATATTATCATGTAAACCGTAAATTTCGTGAACTCGCCGGGGATCACCCGCTGTTACAACTCCCCCTCAGTGATTTTTCCTCGGATGATTTCACCCGTACAGCCTATCGCACCTTGATGCAGCTTTTCGTGGTGGCTGTCGCACAGGATGAGATGGATTTTGTCCCTTACGTTCGCGCCCATCTCCCGCCCGAACTGTTCGATGAGCTAAACATCGTTTTAGCCGATCAATGGGAGGAATTACGAAGTCGCGTCACTTTTGGCGCTGACTTAGACATGATTAGGCAGGACAAACGCTCTGCACGGACGATAGACGCCAGCGTTGACCTGACCGTCAAGTCGCTGTTATTGCGTCGGGCGCGAATTGAGCGTGAACGACAGGAAATGTTGTTTCTGTCGATAGATGAAGGTGACATTATGTCGCAAATCAACGGTTCTGTTATAGCAAAGCGGCTCATTGATGCAGAGTTGAATCGTCGGTCACAGCGCAACTGAGTGAGGTTATGGCGAAGAAACGTACCAAAACAAAAGAACAAGTTCGGCAGTCAGATGAATTCCCCAAGGCGTCGGCAGAAGATGCGGACGAAGGAAACGGCGAAATCGAATTTGACGATTTCGACGATGATGCGGGTGATGATGACGATTTGTACGAGGAATCCGATCCCAAAGGGGAGGATCATCTTGATCTGCTCAGTGATGAGGACAACTTAGACGAGGTTGACGAAGAAGCCTTGTTGGAAGGGGTGCGCCTCGATACGTTTGCGCTGGCAGACGACCCCGTGCGGATGTACCTCAAAGAGATCGGTCAAGTGCCGCTGCTCGACCCCAACCGCGAAACGTGGTTAAGCGCCCAGATTGCCGCAGAACGTTTGCTGCAACTGCAAATTGATAAACTCTTCCCGCCGGGGAGCGAAACTGCGAAGCCGCCCGAACTCACTGAGGTGATCGAGGCACTCTACGCCACCCTGAGCAAGCATTGGGAAGAGGTGATGGCGTCTGCGAAAGCCTTCAAAGTGCCGCCGCCCGACCTCAAAGCGATGATCATGGAAGCGCAGTTTGTCGCTCAAGATTGGAATGCCACCGGGCATTCGACAGTACGCGAATATCTGCGCCAGCGCGATTGGGGACGCGATGAAGCGTGGACAGAATTAGCGCGGCGTGTGTTCTCTGTGTTCCATGCGTTGTACCCGATTCCGTTTCGTGAGCAAACCTTGATCGCACGCTACTACGAAAAAGAAGGCAAACTCCCCACCATCGAACAATTCCATGAATGGTTGATGGCGGACGAACTCGGTCTGGAAATGATGTCAGAAAAGTTCGAGGAAATGGAGCGTCAAGCAGAATATTCTGCCGAGGCGCTGACGCGGGCAAATTTGCGCCTTGTTGTCAGCGTGGCGAAACGCTACATGGGACGCGGCATCAACTTTCTCGACTTGATTCAGGAAGGCAACATCGGCTTGCTGCGTGCCGTCGCCAAGTTTGACCATACCAAGGGCTTCAAGTTCAGCACCTATGCGACATGGTGGATTCGCCAAGCGATCAGCCGCGCTATTGCCGATCAAGCACGCACGATCCGCATTCCTGTGCATATGGTCGAAACGATCAACCGCTTGATGCGTGTACAACGTCAGCTAACGCAAGAGTTGGGCGCGGAACCGAGCGCGGAACAGATCGCGCTGGAGATGGAATTCCTCACGCCCGAAGAAACCAAGGCGATCAAACTGATTCGGCGGGACGGTGCGCGAATGGATCCCGGTTTGACGCGCAAACTGCGCCGCGCCGCGCAAAAAGTCCGCAAGATCATGCGGCTGAGTCAAGAACCGATGAGCCTTGAAATGCCCATTGGTCAAGAAGATAACAGCCTGCTTGGGGATTTCATTGAAGACGACAAAGTGCCGGGTCCTGTCGATGCGGCGAGTCGTCAACTGCTAAAAGAGCAGATTCGTTCGGCGTTGGGCGTCCTCAGCGAACGGGAGCGTGAAGTGTTGGAGATGCGTTTCGGCTTGCTCGATGGGCAGGATCACACGCTCGAAGAAGTCGGCAAGCACTTCGGCGTCACGCGAGAGCGCATCCGGCAAATCGAAGCAAAGGCGCTGCGAAAACTCCGTCACCCGACGCGCAGTCGCCAATTACGCGACTATCTGGAAATGTAAGAGACGAAAGCGGGGCGGTGAGTGTGCCGCCCCGTTTTGATCATGCGCGGAAGTCTTCACCCCTGAAAAGGATGGAACAACGTTGAATTTGCCTCACATCGCAATCATCCATTATGCCAGTCCGCCTGTAGTGGGCGGCGTTGAGTCGACCATCGCACATCAGGCGCAGGGGTTGGCGGCGCTTGGCTATCCAATACGAGTGATCAGCGGACAGGGCAGCCCATTTGATGAGCGTATAAAAACGGTTATCAATCCCCTGTTGGGTTCGCGTGATGAGCGCGTTCTCGCTGTAAAACAGGAATTGGATCGCGGCATTTTATCGGATGCTTTCGAGCAGTTGGTCAACGAGTTAGAAGCCCTGCTGCGGCAAACCCTTGCGGGTTGTGAGGTCTGCATTGTCCACAATGTGCATACCATGAACAAGAATCTGGCGCTGACGGCGGCGCTGCACCGGCTGATGCAGCCGCGTATGATTGCATGGTGTCACGATCTCGCGTGGACAAACCCTCAGTATTTGCCGGAACTGCACACGGGCTATCCGTGGGATTTGCTGTGTCAAGTGTGGACGAATACGCGCTACGTCACCATTTCTGAACAGCGCCAGCATGAATTAGCCGGATTGCTAAACATAACTCCCGACACGATCCCCGTAGTGACACCGGGCGTCGATGTGGGGCAGTTTTTACACTGGACAGAAACGACGCGCCAGCTTGACACACAACTGCATCTACGGGATGCAGACCTGCTGCTACTGCTGCCCGCCCGTCTGACGCGGCGCAAAAATATCGCGCTGGCGCTGCATGTGGTGTCTGAACTGAGGAAAATGACGCAGCAAGACTGCCGTTTGATAGTGACGGGTCCGCCGGGTCCGCACAACCCAGCCAATCCCGGCTATCTGGGAGAACTGGTCGCTTTACGCCGGACGCTGGCATTAGAAGGCGCTGTCCACTTTCTCTACGAATTGAACGATCCAGCGTTGATCCCTGACGACTCGACGCTGGCGAATCTATATCAATTGGCAGACGCTCTGTTTTTCCCCAGCTTGCAAGAAGGTTTTGGCATTCCCATTCTTGAAGCGGGCATTGCCGGACTGCCTGTCTTTTGCGCTGACCTACCCGTCTTTCATGAGAGCGGACATGAGGATGTGATCTTTTTTGACGCCGAACACGACAGCCCCAACACCATTGCCACGCTGATCGCTGCCCACGTTAAGGACAATCCCCGTCATCGCTTGAAAGTTCGGGTACGTCACCATTACCGTTGGGATGTTATTATTCCTCAACAGCTTGTCCCTCTTTTGGAGTAAACATGACAGCCTACAATGTAATGCTGGTCTTGAGCAGCAAAGTCAACCTCAGTGAATGGATTGCATTTGCGGCGCGGCTTTTACCCGCCGATGGTCAGCTTTATGTGCGGGCGCTCGTCACGGTTGAAGCAGGTAAATCCTTAAGCGAAGGCGCTTTAGTCGTCCGTGAATGGCGGGATGCCTTCCGCCTTCATGCGTTAGCCCATCGAGAAATCCACGATGAAGTGCAAGTGGTTGTCGAGCATCAACCCTTCCAACTCATCATTCAGGAAATTCGGGATCGTGAAATTAATTTGCTCGTGGCGGAGTGGAATCCCGCAAACAGTGGGGTCGGGGGAGTACTCGTTGATGATTTACTGGCGTTATCTCGCTGTGATATTGTCTTAGTCGCGGGGATACAACAGTTGCTTGGCGAGTCGAATCAAGTGCTGTTGTCGCTGCGCGGCGGACCCAACTTGTCGATAGGAACACAGGTGGCAACGGCTATCGCGGGGCAAGGTTCAGTCACCCTGTTTCATGCGGTGGATAACCGCCGCACCGCGCCAGATTTGGAATCGATCATGCGAACTGTTCCCAAAATCAACCGGACTGTTTCGGCTGTAGCGGGCATCACCGAAGGCATTGTGCGCGAGTCGGCGGTACATGACATTATTGTGATGGGCATGGGGTTGCAACAGTTTCGTCAGGGTAAGTCTACCTCGCGCACTGTATTCCAACAGGTGTTGGAACGTAGTCACAAACCGATTGTGCTGGTACGGGCTGCACAGCAAGAAACATGGGACTTTCACCCCCCTCATTTTTTCTCCAAACCAGACGATTCGCTGTCTACACGGGTAGATCGTTGGTTTGCCCAGAATACGTTTCACAGCAGTGAATTTGATGATATTCACAGACTCCTCGCGCTCAAAGAAAAACAAGGACTGACAATCAGTGTGGCGCTCCCCACCTTGAATGAAGGGGCAACCATTGAGAACGTCATCAAGACGATCAAAACCCCATTGATGGACGATCTGCCGCTCATTGATGAAATCGTGCTAATCGACAGTCGCTCAACAGATCGCACTGTGGAAATTGCTCAATCTTGCGGCATTCCCACCTATACTCACCAAGAAATACTGGCAGATGAGGTGGGAACCTATTCCGGTAAAGGTGAGGCGTTGTGGAAAAGCCTGTATGTGACGCGCGGGGATATTATTGTCTGGGTAGATACCGACATCACGAACATTCACCCGCGTTTTATCTATGGATTGCTGGGTCCTTTGCTGAAGTACCCACGTTTACAGTACGTCAAAGGATTTTACACGCGCCCGCTTGAGGTGGGTGGGAAACTGCAAGCCTATGGGGGCGGACGTGTGACCGAATTGGTTGCCCGCCCATTGCTCAATTTGTTTTATCCCGAACTTTCGGGGATCATTCAACCTTTATCGGGAGAGTACGCGGGACGGCGGCAGGCACTTGAGCAGCTTCCGTTTTTCAGCGGCTATGGCGTGGAAACCGGAATGCTGATCGATCTGTTAGATCGTTTCACCTTAGATAATATTGCCCAGTGTGATCTCGAAACGCGGATACATCATAATCAACCGCTTGTGAACCTGAGTAAAATGTCCTTTGCTATTTTGCAAGTTTTCTTTACCCGCTTAGAGAGTCGCTATGGAAGCGAATTTTTAAGCCCAGCGAATCGCAGTATGAAATTGATCGTACAAGAGGCAGATCGTTTTGCGCTTGATATTGCTGAAATAGGGGATTACGAGCGTCCTCCGATGCTTAACATCCCGCCTTATCAGCAGAAGGCAAAATAGGCGCATGACCATCAAAACTCCAATTCACATCATCCTTGCGCCGACCAGTTTAGGACTCCGTCCGCCCGCGCCAGATCGCATTCCCGGCACGTACAAAGCGCCCGACGCGCTGATCAACGCGGGTCTGCTGACCAAGCTCAACGCGGTAGACGCCGGACGGGTCGAGCCGCGCCCCTATTCGCCCGACATCGAAGCAGAAACCAATGTCCGCAACCGCCGCGCCATCGGGCTGTACTCATGGTTCATCGCGCAAAAGGTGACGAATGCGCTAGAAACGGGTTTTCCACTTTTGGTTGGTGGCGATTGCAGCATCTTGATCGGCGCGATGATCGGACTCAAGCGGGCAGGGCGCTACGGCTTGATCTTCATGGATGGGCATACCGATTTCCAAACGCCGGAATCGTCCGCGTCAAAAGCGGTGGCGGGCATGGATTTGGCGATTGTCACGGGTTACGGCGCGGAACTGCTCACCAACATGAAAGACATGAAACCCTACGTCCGCGAATCTGATGTAGTGATCTTCGGCAACCGCGATATTGAGGATCGGGAAACCTACTATGCTCCGCTGATCTTCGAGACAGACATCAGCATGATCACGCTCGATTATGCGCGTCAGGCGGGCGTCGAAATGGCGGCGATGCAAGC
>JBBQRJ010000076.1:0-14460 GCA_038214955.1 Aggregatilineales bacterium
GCACGCTTCTGGGCTGCTCGTGTGCATGTGAATGGTCGTTATGATTATGTTCGTGCACCATCAATGCGCTCCCGGATAGATTAAACATCAAGATGGTTGATTCTAAAATGATGTCAGGTCTACAATGTCTTATTGCAAAAATTGGCAGGAATTTGATCATGTCGCATCACAAAATCGCCTATGAGGACATCATTCACGCTGCCGGACATCGCGTGACGCCGCAGCGTCTCTTCATCTTGGATGCCGTTTGTGAAGGCGGCGGGCATACCACGCTCGGTGAAGTGTATGCGCGTGTGCGACAGGTGGATCAGTCGATAGATCGTTCCACCTTGTATCGAACCCTTAAATTGTTTGTGGAATTAGGATTGGTGGTTTCCGCTGACACGGGCAATGGGGAGACGTACTACGAGATCGCCAAAGCCCATCCCCATCACCATCTCAAGTGCCGCCGTTGTGGGAAAGAACAAGAAATCGAACATGCTGTGATGCAGCGCATGTTCGATCAAGTCTTACAGGAGTACCATTTCAAGGTGGATACCGATCATCTGGTTCTGTTCGGGGTTTGCGCCGACTGCCAGCATGTTCAGGATGCGAAATATACACCTTAAACAACTAGATCGCCCGCTGACCCTGAATGAAGCCGATGAGACTCAACCGCAGGCTGCCTATCTGAGTGCCTGCATAGCCGATCTTTTCCATTAGAGGTACGAGTTCGTGAACGTCACTGGTCAGCCCGTGATGCACAAGAGTCATCATGGTTATACGCTGCGTAAAAGTGATTGGACGTTTAACATCAACGACCAGCAAACGACCCCCTGGCTTGAGTACCCGATAAATTTCAGCCAATCCACGTCGCTTGAGATCAGGCGGTAGGTGGTGGAACATGAGGCTGCTGAGGACGACATCAAACATGGCATCCGGGAAAGGCAGCGCCTCAATCACCCCAATTTGAAAATCCACATCGCGCTTTTGCTGCATGGCTTTCTGCCGGGCAACATCAATCATTTCTGGCGCAGCATCAATCCCGTAGACCCTTCCGTGATTCCCGGCTTCATTTTTCGCCAGCAGCGTCAACGTTCCCGTGCCACAACCCACATCAAGTACAGTTGCCCCTTTTGGAATTGCCGCTTGATGGATCGTTTGGTCACGGAGCGCCTTTTCCTTGCCCCAGGTAAGCAATCTGACCACAAGATCATAGTGCTGCGCCCAACGAATGGTACTTCCCTCCGTTGATGGAGCAGTTCCAGTGTGAGGATGGGTATGCGCTTCTCTATTCATCTTTCCTCTTTATTCTCAATACACTTTGTCCCGTAGTGAACATCATGTTCGATTTATACTATAATTGATGAGATTGAAGGGTCAACAACCAAAGCGCGTAAAAAATTCACTACGGAACAAAAGGTCAAAATTGTTTGGAAAGGACACATAAGCGTATGAAGAATGCCAAAGAGGATCGGCGCACGAAACGTACACGCCAATTACTGGGAGATGCGCTGGTCGAACTGATGCTGGAGAAGCGTTTTGACGATATTACAATTCAAGACATCCTAGATCGCGCCGATATTGGACGTTCCACTTTTTACGCTCACTACACGGATAAAGAACATCTGTTGATGAGCCAAATTGAGAGTCTTATTCACCAATTAGATGAGTACACAACTAAAAAGGGATACCCGCATAATGGGCTGCTACCGAGCTTAGAACTTTTTCGTCATGTCCAGCAGCAGCGTCGCTTGATGCAGGCGTTTGTGTGGGGACGCGGGGCAGAAATGCTCACCAGAAATTTTCAAGGACAGGTAAGCAAAGTTATCGAGCAGAATTTGCTTTCCCTAACAGGAGATCAGGTTGACTTTTCTGTGCCGCTGCCAGTGGTGGCAAACTTTGTGGCAAGCACCTTTCTCATGCTGCTGCGCTGGTGGTTCGACGACGACATGCGTCATACGCCAGAGCAAATGGACGAGATGTTCCAAAAACTGGTCATGCCGGGTATTCACGGGCTAGTTGTATAGGTTGTGCCTTTGTCGCGCTTTTTATGAACTTGAATGGTTCGTGGTGAAATTGACAGTGACAGGTAAGGGGGAGTGGTCAGGGCAAACGCATCAAAATCGAGCAGATGTTTGTATTGGGGTCAGAGCGGGCGTGTAGGGGAGACCCTGGGGGAGCGGTGAACATCATGGAGATGAACAGGGTAGCGTAGATAACGATGGTGGTAGAGCTGATGACGATTCCACGCTGCTTAGGTTTGATTGACAAAGTTCAAATCAATGGATAAACTTCAATTTATATTGAAGCAATTCATATTGAAGCGAAAGGCTGTTAGAGATGGCAAAAAAAGTTCTTTTCCTCTGCACAGGAAATTCCGCCCGTTCACAAATGGCAGAAGCCTTCTTACGGAAGCTCGGCGGCGAGAATTATGAAGCATTCAGCGCGGGGATGGAACCCAAAGGAATGCACCCGATGACGGTTCAGGTGATGGGGGAAATTGGGATCGACGTGAGCGGGCAGCACTCGAAAGGGATGAAAGAAATCATGGGGCGCATGACGTTTGATGACGCAATCATCGTCTGCCGCAAAGCCGAGGACGATTGTCCTAAGTTGAGTGCTGACGCTCGCCGGATTCACCGCTGGATTTTTGAAGACCCGGTGCGAGCGGAAGGTTCGAATGCGGAAAAACTCGCCCGCTTCCGTGAAATCCGTGACCAGATCGAAGCGCGTATCAAGCTGTGGCTGGCGGAAACCGAAGAAGCGGAGCGCGTCGTCTAGAGGATGACAACTCGAACTTTCTCTCTACAGCCGCCGGAATTCATTAAGCTGCTGGCAAATGATGTACGCTGGGGACTCCTCAAGGCGCTGACGACCAGTGACCATCAGGTGAACGAACTCGTCACGCTGCTCCAACAACCGATGAACCTCGTGTCGTATCACCTGAAAAAGATGCGCGATGAAGCGCTGGTGACGACGAGGCGCAGCGAGGCGGATGGACGCGATGTGTACTACAGTCTCGATCTTAATCGTCTACGCCAGCTCTTTATAGAAGCAGAACAGGCGCTGCATCCTGCGATGGGCGTTATGCTCCCAACATTTGACCCGAAAAGCCTGCTGCGTCAGAGCGTCCTGTTCGTCTGCACCCACAACAGCGCCCGTTCACAGATGGCGGAGGGACTGCT
Source organism: Aggregatilineales bacterium (assembly GCA_038214955.1). Lineage (GTDB taxonomy): Bacteria > Chloroflexota > Anaerolineae > Aggregatilineales > Phototrophicaceae > Flexifilum. The sequence goes on from JBBQRJ010000076.1 coordinate 3,168, forward strand.
CCGCCATTTGAGTTACGGAAGGCTTGAAGTCACGAGCGCGGGCAGTCATCCGACCACCGTCCACCCGGACGCTATCCGCGCAATGGATCAGTTTGGGATCGACATCCGCCAGCAGCATTCACGGCTATTGGATAACTTTAAGGGGCAGCCCTTCGATATTGTTATTACGGTATGCGACAAGGCACGCGAGGTTTGTCCAACTTTTCCGGGTTCCGGTCAGCAAATGCACTGGGGGTTTCCCGATCCGGTCTCTATTGTCGATGACGATGAACGCGCCGAAGCATTTGAGTTCACCGCACAGCGGTTGAAGTCTCGCATCGAATATTTTCTCACTACGCTCCCCACAACGTCCGAAGTTACGCTAGGATAAACATGGCATCAATGACGATCTTTGGCGATATTCACGGTAATTTGCCCGCTCTGGAGGCAGTTTTCCAAGACATCGACGCACGAGGGCTAAATAACCTCTACTGCCTCGGCGATCTGGTTGGCTACGGCACATTCCCGAACGAGGTTGTGGATATGATCCGGGCGTGCAATATTCCTACCCTCATGGGCAACTATGATCAGGGTGTGGGAAACAACAGCGACGATTGTGGCTGCGCTTATAAGACCGACATCGAGCGTAAGCGCGGCGAATTGTCGATTGCATGGTCAAATGCTCACACGTCCGATGATAACAAGGCGTTTCTTCGCACACTACCTGCTCATATCCCCGTTCAAATGGATGACCTGAAGGTGCTGCTGGTACATGGCAGCCCGCGCAAGGTCAACGAGTATCTGTTCGAGGATCGCCCTGATGATTATTTCGAGCGCATCATGGATGTCGCCGAGGCAGATGTACTCATCTGTGGTCATACCCACCTGCCCTATCACAAGGTGCTGCCGAGTGGACGACATATTATCAACACAGGCAGCGTCGGCAAACCGAAAGACCACGATCCACGCGCAGGTTATATCGTGTTGACCGTCAACGGGCGCGATGTGAAGGTGGAATTTATCCGCATTTCTTACGCTATTGAGCGCACCGCACACGCAATTGAAGCGACGCCTGAAGTCGGTGGAATGCCCCACATTTATGCTCAGATGCTTCGTGATGGTGCGGGCTGATGGATGAAGGACAGAACGTGAGTCGAAACCTTCTCCGCCGTTCCGGTGCTGAATTTGTGGGTACGTTTGGATTAGTCACGGCGGGCTGCGGCGCGATCATGGTGAATACCCAGACGGGTGCGCTCACGCATGTCGGTATCGCCCTCACTTTCGGTTTGATCATCACGGTGATGATCGCCGCAACCGGACATATCTCCGGCGCACACTTCAACCCGGCGGTCACGATTGCCTTTGCCGTTACCCGTCATTTTCCATGGCGAGAGGTCGTGTATTACGTCGCTGCTCAGCTATTCGGTGCGGCACTCGGCGCACTCACTCTACGGGGGCTGTTAGGTGATGTCGCTGCGCTCGGCATGACGATGCCAGCCAGTTCAGTCTGGCAGTCTTTTGGACTGGAAATGCTGCTCAGTGCCGTTTTGATGTTCGTCATCATCTCGGTAGCGACGGATACCAAAGCAGTGGGTGCGCCCGCTGCGCTTGCGATTGGCTTCACAGTCGCGCTCGATGCCCTGTGGGGTGGTCCGATCAGCGGGGCGTCAATGAATCCGGCACGTTCATTGGGTCCCGCGTTGGTCGCCGGACTCTGGGAACATCAGTGGATATACGGGTTCGCTCCTGTGATAGGCGCAATCATCGGTGCATTCGTCTATCAATGGATTCGTGAGCCGCAAGAAAAAACGGAACATCCCCTTCTAAGGTGAGCAGCGACTATGGTTACTTTCTTTTACGGGACGAGAAAAGGCTATAATACAGCGAAGAAGATAGATCGAAACGAATAATTGGAGGCAACTCCTTGACCAACCTCGCAATCGCCATTCGAGCGTATTCGTCAGGTCGATGAGGATGACCAAGAGTTCTGATCGGCGTGCGATCTCATGCCTATTCTTGAGTACACAACATGGCAGAACTTTAAGACTGTATTGCTCAAAGCACAGATCGCGCTGATAACTCCTTGCGCTATTGAAGCAAACGCAGCGCGTTACCCACCACAATAAGCGTGCTGCCTTCATGCAGCACCACCGCGAACCCCAGTTGCACAATACCTAACACAGATGTGACGATGAGCAGCAAGATCACGCCAAGCGAGATGGTTAAATTCTGCTGGATGATCTGGCGGCTGGCACGGCTTAAGCCCACTGCAAATGGCAGTTTGCCTAAGTCGTCTCCCATCAGGGCGACATCGGCGGTCTCCAGCGCGACGGCAGTTCCCGCTCCACCCATTGCAATCCCGACAGCCGCGGCTGCCAGCGCGGGTGCATCGTTCACACCGTCCCCGATCATCGCAGTCGCTTTGTATTTGCTTTCTAACTGCTTGATGATCTTCAGTTTGTCCTCTGGCAGCAGTTCCGCTTCCACTTCGGTTAAACCGACTTGCGAAGCGATATTCCGTGCAACATCATCGTTATCGTCCGCGAGCATGACGAGGTGTTCAATACCCATCTCATGTAAACTGATCATGATCTGCGGTACGTTTGGACGCGCTGTATCCGCCAATCCCAGAATGCCGATAAATCGACTCCCTTTGCTTACTACCATCGTTGAGCGCCCTGTTTTTCCAGCGCATCTACCTGACGGATCAACGCCTCATCCGGTTTGAGGTCATTCAGGTTCGCAAACAGTTTGAGCGACCCGATCCGCACCTTCTCGCCGTCGATACTGCTGATCACGCCATGTCCCGGCACATTTTCCAAACCGCCCGTTTGCGGCAGCGACAACTGTTTGTCCTTCGCCGCACGTACCACCGCCTGAGCCAGCGGGTGATTCGACTGCTGCTCGACTGCACCTGCCACTTGAAGCAGTTCTTGCTCGGATACGCCGTTGATCGGGACAATATCGGTTACACCAAACACCCCGCTGGTGATCGTGCCAGTCTTATCAAAGGCGATAGCACGCAACCCGCCAAGATTTTCCAGATGAACGCCGCCTTTGATCAGCACGCCGTTACGCGCCGCCAGCGCGATCCCCCGTAGAAGGTCGTTAACGCAGATGGTGTTGTGGATGCTGTGCGCTATCGTGGTTGAGAATGTCAGCGTGAGGCATGAAGCATGTAGTTGTTGAAGTTAAACCCTTGCGGCGAGTGCCTGTTCATCCAAGGACGCACCGCAAATGTCATGATTCAGGTTCGTGAATGTGCGATCTCTGACTGAGAACCATAAATGCCATGAGCAGATCGGAACGTGTCACGATGCCGATGAGAGTCTCGCCACGCATAACGGGCAGACAGCCAATGAAATGCTCCAGCATAAGGCGTGCTGCTTCATGTGCAGACGAATCTGGCTCAACGATAATGGGCGCGGCTGTCATGGCACTGGAGACAAGGGTTTTTTGCGCCAGCACTATGTTTTCCGGCTGACTCGTCCCCTTGAGCAGTTCGCCCAGTGTGCGCTGACAGTCATGGAAGCTGAGGATACCGATGAGGTGCTTCTCGACACTGATCACAGGCAAATGATGACACCCCATTTCGCGCATCTTTTCCAGTGCCTCGGCAAGCGAGACATTCGAAAAGATAACAATGGGGTGGGATGTCATAATATCAGAGACATTCATGGCAGCGCAGCAACCGGGAAATCATCGGTGGATTCGGACGATTGGAATGCCTCATCGGATTCCTGAAGCAGCACACGAAACACATCGACCTCTGTTAAAATGCCCACAGGATGGTTTGAAACATCAACGACAGGCACACTATTGAAACGATGTTCGACCATAAGTCGTACTGCCTCAAGTACAGGGGTGTAGGGTCTAACCGTAATGACGCCGGGACTCATGGCATTACCAACCGTGATCTGACCCCATAGATAATTGAGTTCCCAGTAGCTCAACGAAGTAACATCGGATGGACGAGCGCGGCGAACGTCTCCACTGCTCAAAATACCGACAATCTTATCGCTTTTAACGACTGGCAAATGTCGAATATTATATTCTTTCATGGTCTGCTCTGCCTCGTGCAAGGGGGTCAGCGGGGACACGGTAATGACCGAATGTGTCATGCAATCTTGAACTCTCATGTTTCTTAACATGGCAAACGCTCCTTACGACATTTGCTCACGATCATAAATCAGGTGGGACAACTATTGGTCTTGAAGCAAGCATGACAAATGTCACTTCTCAATAAACCTTAAGAAACTTTGCAGAGAAGTCCAGTGCATCACAGAGGCAGCCTTAACGTGATGCGAGTACCGCCACCCGGTGCAATATCGATCACGACCTTACCACCGTGAATCTTGGCGCGTTTCATGATGTTGGGTAATCCAAGACCTGCTTGTTCATTGGGCTGATCCGTGTTGAGTCCTTTGCCATTGTCCTGAATCACCATCTGAAATTGATCGGCGCTCTCGGTAGCGATAATCATGGCTTGGCTCGCATCGGCATGACGCACGATGTTGCTGACGGCTTCGTAAGCGATCTGACAGACGGCTTCGACGACGGGCGGCGCAAAAGGCGGCTGTCGATCTGGCGCATTCACCTTAATCGTGAGCGAGTCGGGGATGTGAAGACGCTCTACCACCTCAAGCAGACAGGCAACCATAGATTTCTGCTCATAGGAGGCAACTTTCAAGTTTAGAATATAGTGCCGGATGTCTTCAATCACCTCGTCCAGACTTCGCGTGGCTTTCGACAGGTCATCGCCAACCGTTGGCTGTGACAACTTGAGCAGTTGAAGCTGCATTCCAATAGCGTAGAGTGATTGAATAATGCCGTCATGGAGTTCCATGCCGACGCGCTCACGTTCCTCTAGCAAAGTCAGGCGACCATGCTGTTCGCTCAACTGCGTTCCAGCGATTGCCAGCGCCGCGTACCCCGCCAGCGACTCCACCAGCCATTGATCCTCTTGCGTAAACGGAAGATCATCCAGCGGATCTGTGAGATACAACATACCAAACAATTGCTGTCCGGCTTGAACCGGCACCCCCAACAGGCGATCCATATGGGGATGATTCGCAGGAAAGCCGCTGCTGCGCGGGTCATCGCGCATGTGTTCCAGTCGCAAGATTTCGCGCTCTTTCATGATCACGCCAAGCAAACCACGACCAATCGGTGGGTGTGCAATCTGTCGGATTTCTTCGGGTGTGATGCCGACAACTTCAAAGTATTTCATCGTCCCATGTTCGCTAGGAATCCCTAAGGCAGCGTAACGCGAATGCACAAGCTGCTGCGCGACATAGGCAATTTGCTGAAACACCTGCTTGAGTGTCCCGGCTTCTGCCGCGTGTACGACTGCCTCGGCAATGTCTTTCAAGGTAGAAAGGACAACTGTCACTTCTTTTCGAGGAGATTTGTAACTCGTCATGTGGCTGTCTACCCACTAAAATCAATCCTATCTATTTTACCGATAATCCAACGACTTAGAAGAACGGAAACACGCAATGTCCACTCCTGTAAGGATTCTGATTGCGGACGATCATTCAGTGGTTCGAGCGGGGCTGCGTGCCTTGCTGGAACACCACGATCAGTTTCATGTCATTGCAGAAGCGTCTACAGGGGAAGAAGCTGTTCTCAAAGCGCGAGAATATCGACCCGATATTGCGATACTGGACATTAGAATGCCGGGTATTTCGGGGATCGAAGCCTGCCGCCAGATTGTCTCAACCGTTGAAGGCTGTCGCGTGATTGTGCTAACTACTTACGCAGAGGACGAACTTTTATTTGCGGCGATTCGGGCGGGCGCATCGGGTTACGTGCTGAAACGCATCGGCGATAACGATCTCGTTCAGGCAGTCGAGCATGTCAGCCGGGGCGAGAACATCCTCGACCCTGCACTGACGGCAACCCTGTTCGCTGAGATGCGTAAGTCAGATCAAAATCAGCGGGCGGCTGCTTTTAACGAATTAACGTCTCAAGAATTGGCTGTACTCGCGCTTATCGCCCATGGCTTAACAAATCGGCAGATCGCCGTCAAGCTCTATTTGGGAGAAGGCACAGTACGGAATTATGTCAGCAGTGTGCTGGCAAAAATCGACGTGTCGAATCGTGCGGAAGCGGCGGCTTATGCCGTCAAGCACAATATCGACGAAATTGTGCCGCCACTCGATACACATATGTGACATACGCCCATACGCTAGGCAATCGCTACCTGCTTGCTTCGTGGGATAAGTGGAGTACCTGTTCAACCATCAATTCCGTGAAACGTTGAGGTTCTTCATCTAGCTCATGGAGTTAAAACGGGCGGGGACATTGCCCCGCCCCTACAAAGAAGAGATCATCTATATTCAATTTCGGTTCTCCATCAGATCGCCATTTGCATCCTGCCCAACAGCGATTTCTCGAACTCTTGATCTCTTGAAGGAAATCTCAAAGCGTCCACACCAAATCAGGAAGTGGACAACAAAGATATTACATACCAAAATTTTAGTTTGCTACTATCGTGTGTTCAACGGCGATCAATTCGAGTTTTTGTGGCTTCGCCAATATCATGATCCCGGTTGCCGCCAGCGCCAACGCGACGATGATCCACACAACGGGTTGATAACTTCCGAAGCGGTCATAGATCAAACCCGCGCCGACAGGTGCTAACGTACTCGCACCTGTGAGAAAAATAGCCATGACGCTCGAAATGCGTCCGTAATGGGATGTACCGAACTGATCAGCGACGACGGATGCCCGCGCCAGCGTCTTCGCGCCATAGGATGTCCCGAATACGAGGATGAATAAACCTATCAGCCAGACCGAAGCACCGAACAGCAGCAGACTCATGGATATGGCTTGCAGCGCGAACACACCTGCGACCATTGTCCTGATGGAAAGACGTGTTTCGAGCGGTGCGAACACCAGTCGCCCCGCGACCTGCATTAGCCCTATTGAACCGCTGGCAAGCGCGGCAGTGCTGGCATCAATCCCGGCGTCGATTAAGAATGGGATGAAATGGACGCGAATCGCTGCTGATGCCAGCACTGCTAGACTAAATGCAAAGGTGAGCAGCCAGAAGAATCGGCTGTTGACAGCTTGCGACAGCGTTTTTCCGTCCACCACTGGACGCGGACTGGTTAAGGAAATCTCGCCCCCGTCAGGGAGCAAACCGAGATCATCAGGACGGCGGCGCAGAACCAACGCATGAAGCGGAATCGTGGTGACCGCCAGAAAAACCCCTAAGATCAGGATCGCGTCGCGCCAGCCAACCGCGTGCAGCAGCACATCCGAGAGCGGCACAAAGATCGTGCTGGCAAGCCCTGCCGCGAACGTGATGATCGCCAATGCCCTACTGCGTTTTTTCACGAACCAGGTGGCGACCACAGCAAAGGCGGGTTCGTACAAGACCGCCGCCCCACACGCGCCCAACCCTATCCAGATGAGGTAGAACGCGGGGAGAGTCGTCACCTGTGACCACGCGATTACGAGGATAGCGGCACACACAGAGCCAATGGTCATCAGCAGCCGTGAGCCATGTTTATCGACCCAAGCGCCAACCGGAAATGCCAGCGCCCCCATCACGAGGAGCGCCAGTGAAAACCCGCCCGTCAGTTCGGCGCGTGACCACCCCATTTCCGTCTCCATTGGCGTAATGAAGACGGTAAAGGCGTAGTAAATGATTCCCCATGAGATCGTTTCGGTAAACGCCAGCGTGAGCGCGATCCGCCAACCGTAGTACATACGCTCACGCCGCTGATTAGCGCGACGGAAAATCAACCTCATGAACAGCAGGTCGTATCACAACCGCACGTCGTGGAACGCACGCCATCGTCACAGCAGCTATCGCCGCAGCCGCAATCCTGTAGCACGGTTTCAAGCACAACGGGTTGCAAAGCATTCGATTGAAAGGCAAATGGCTGGAACGCCATGCCGTTGATCGGAATATTTCCCACCGATACTAACGCCGATTGAGCCGCCGGAGTGCTGCAACACGCGCCGCCCTCGCCCCCAAGATTGGTACTGCATACGCCTGTTTCCGGCAAATTGAGCTGTACATCCCGTGCGGATTCCCAATCACCTGCCAACGCCGCGACGACTGAGCGTACCTGCTCGTAGCCTGTCGCCAGCAAGAAGGTGGGCGCACGACCATAACTTTTCATCCCAACCACATAGAAGTCTTTTTCCGGGTGACGCAGTTCCGCCTCGCCGTGCGGACGCACCGTGCCGCACGAGTGAATGTTCGGGTCGATCATAGGCGCGAGTGTTCGTGTGCTTTCCAGTGATGAGTCGAGGTCAAGCCGCAGTTCGCGCAGCATATCAAGCTGAGGACGTGCGCCTGTCGTAGCAACAATTTCATCGACCTGAATGGTTCGCAATCCGTCAGACGTTTCACCGATCACATTCATGCCATGCTCCGCCGCCGTAATTTTCCCTACACGAAACGGCGAGACAATCTGAATTGTCTCTGCATCAACATGCGCTCGAATGCGCGTGCCAAGACGCCCGCGTGCTGCCAGTGCATCGGTTTCACCGCCGCCATAAACACGAGTCATGTTTGTCCCGCGCATCACCCAATAAATAACGGTCTGTGGGTAGTCACGCCGAAGCTCTGCGAGTTCAAGCAGCGCATTGATTGCCGAATGACCGCTGCCCACGACCATCACACGCTGATTCGCATAGCGCAGACGGTGCGTGTTTCGCACATCGGGCATCCCGTAGAAGATGTGTGCCGCGTGGCGTTTCTCACCGACAGCAGGTAAACCGCCCGAACCCAGTGAATTTGGCTGCGTCCATGTTCCTGAAGCATCCATTACGGCGCGTGCTTCGATCAAAACTTCTTCGCCATTCCCATAGACGACATGCAGCACAAACGGCGCTTCATCCCGACCAGCGTCTTTCATCTTATCGATATTACGGCGGCTAACCGCCATAACACGGGCGTTCAAGTGAATATGATCACGCACAGCGGGGAGTTCTGCGAACGGCTGCATGTAGCGATCTACCAGATCATCCCCCGTTGGCAGATCATCTTTCGGAGGCATTTGCCAGCCGTGTGCTTTCAATTGGCGCACAGTCGCGCCATCAACCGTGAATTCCCAGGGAGAGAACATTCTCACATGACCCCAGGCGCGTACACTTGCCCCGATCCGTTCCCCTGCTTCAAAAACGATAGGCGTTTCACCGCGTTCGAGCAAATGTGCTGCCGCTGCCAACCCGACTGGACCCGCACCGATGACTGCTACTGGAAGATTTTGACCCACCATCATTTCAACCCTTTATCGTAAAAAAGCGATGAAGCGAGCAAAAAAAGAGAGCCGAAATCGGCTCAAAACATGCTGCCGACCTGGGATTTGAACCAAGCGACATTACCGCAATCCAAACAATAGCACGTTGCCGGACCTTCGATTGTTCCGCACACCAACCCCGCATCGCGTAATACCTTGAGGTGCTGTGAAACCGTCGCCTTAGCAAGCGGCAGCACATCGACAAGATCACCCGTAATGCACTGCGGGTTTTCGCTGAGATAGCGGAAAATCTGCATCCGTGCCGGATGTCCAAGTGCTTTCATCATATGTGAAAGGCGCTCCTCGTCGGCGGTGAGGTCGTAAGTCTTGGGTTCGTGCGTTGTGTTGTTCATCATCGTATTTTTACGATAAAGCTGTTTTTTGTCAAGAGGCTGTTTGTGAAAACATATGATTCTTGCCTTAATCCTATCTACAATGCCAGTTAAACTTCAGCCGTCAATGCAATTCCGCCCCTGCCGCATTCTGCTGTTTACTGAGCGTGATCGCTGAGGATGTGGCGGATAATGCGTGCAGTTTCGGCAACGTGCGGTTCAAGCATCATTTCGTGATGGTCGCCAACAGCGTCGATCACTTCAAAATAACCACATGCGTGCGACTGCCAAGCCGCTAATGACGCCTCTGCATTCTCGTCTTTGCCCGCCATGCGTGCGCTCAAATAAAACATCTTGCCCGCATACGGTTTCATTTGATAGCTGCGCGACAGCCGCGACGTTTCGCTGCGAACACGCATATTTGCCCGCTGCTTATCTGTCGCTTTGACCTGCTTGATCACATCACGCCGCAAGCGATAAACGGTTTTGCGGGCAGTTTGCAGCAGCGATTCCGAAGCCTGTTCGACTGGTTCGGTTTCGTCGTCATCTTCCATTTTTAAGCCTGTATCCAGCAGGATCACGCCGAGCGGGGACTTACCCGCCGCCATTAACTGCTGTGCCATCTCAAACGCGATCTTCCCCCCAACCGATGCCCCTGCAAGGAAAAACCGATCCGTTGGAATGGTCTGTTCAATGCAGCGAATATAATGCGCCGCCAGTGCTTCCAACGTTGGAAACTTGGGAACACGCGCATCATAACGGGGATGTTGAAAGGCATATACCGGGTAATCGTGACCAAGCTGCCCAACCATCTGGCGAAAGTGCATCGCGTTTCCGTTGTGACCCGGCACGCCGATCAGGATCGGCTGAGTGCCATACGGGTTGAGCGCCACCAACGGCGAGAGAACCGGGCTGCCCTGATCGATATATGCGCCCAAACGAGCAAGCGTGGGATTTTGATAGAGGACAGCGGGCGTAACTGCAACATTAAACTGTAACTGCAAATCATTGAGCAAGCGCATCGCCGTCAGCGAGTCGCCGCCCAGATCGAAGAAGTTGTCATGGCGATCAAATTCTTTGACGGGCAGCACGTTTCGCCACAACGGGAGCAAGCGCACCTCTGTGACTGTCTCAGTCATCACCTGCGTGTTTTCAGTAGTTTCGGGGATAGTCAGCGCCGCTTTATTGATCTTCCCGCTCACCAGTTTGGGCAGCGCGTCTAGGGTGACGAACTGTGCGGGAATCATGAAGTCGGGCAGCGTTTCCGCGAGAAAACCGCGAACCCGTGATACTGAAAGCGTGCGGTCAGGATGTGGCACAACATAGGCGATCAAGCGCGTTGCGCCGTCATTCGAATGTACCTTAAGCACGACATCTCGAATATCGGGATATTGGCGCAGTCGATTCTCGATGGGGGCAAGTTCGACGCGAAAACCGCGAATCTTGACCATCGAGTCGCTGCGCCCCAAATGGACGAGATTACCATCTGGCAGAATCTTCCCAAGATCGCCCGTGCGGTAGAAACGATAATTAGGGTCGTTAGGGTCTTGAATGAATTTGGCGCCGCTCTGGTCGGGCGAGTTCCAATAGCCCCATTGAGCGTCGTACCGCACCCTTCGCCGGCCAGCACGGTGAACACGTTGCTGCGAGACAGCCGCGCACCGGTCTGGAAGGTGAACGCCATGAAGTGGCTGTCGCGACCCTGACGCGCTTCGACGG